>QMZE01000018.1 GCA_003663025.1 Archaeoglobales archaeon | reverse complement strand
GATTCGACCTTTGAAGTCTTGTCCTTATACATGTTCATGTATTCAAGCAGATCATCCACAAGCTGATAAGCCATACCCAAGTTCAACCCGTAATCAAACATCTTACTCCACGCAACCTCATCATCACAGACAACCATAGCAGAGTTCTTAGCCCCACATGCAAAAAGTGATGCGGTCTTGAGCCTTATGCATCTGAAGTATTCATCCTCGGTAAAAACATCGTATGGACTGTAAACATCCAAAACCTCACCCTCTGACATCATTATACCCGTTCTTGCAAAATCAGATATTATCTCGTTTGGATATCTTGAAAGTAGTTCGACAGACTTCGATATTAGCCAGTCTCCTACAAGTATTGCCAAAGAAACATCATACTCAACGTGCAAAGCCTTCACGTTTCTCCTCATAACCCCATGATCTATTATGTCGTCATGAACCAAGCTTGCAGTGTGCATTAGCTCAATTGCCAAAGCCATATCCATGACATCCCCATAACTACCCCCACAGAGCTTTGCAGTTAGCAAAACTATTATTGGTCTTGTCCTCTTTCCTCCAGACTTTATCACATGTCTAAGCGCATTTTTAACCTTTGGGACTGTATTCGTTCTCTCTATCAATCTTTCGAGTTCGTAGTTGATGATTTTGAACTCATCCCAATTCTCTATCATGTTGTCACCTTCAAGCTTAGGACTTCAAAAGCCTTTTAAATTTACCGCTTTAATAGAAAACATGATAGTGTGGTTGGAAGAGGTTGATAAGGATGATGTCACGATCGTGGGAGGTAAGGGTGCAAATCTTGGTGAGCTTATAAGGTTGGGAGTTCCCGTTCCTGAGGGTTTTGTTGTTGATGCAAACACGTTTAAGAAATTTGTAGAGGATACGGGCTTAAAGGAGAGGATAAAAGAGATACTGAGCAATGTGGATGTGAACGATACGAGGGAACTTGAAGAAGCTTCAAGGAAGATAAGGGAGATGATAGAAGAGACTCCAATGCCAAAGTATGTTGAGGAGGAGATAAAGAAGTATTACAGAGAGCTTTGCAAAGACTGCTACGTTGCAATTAGGAGTTCTGCAACAGCTGAGGATCTCCCAAGTGCAAGCTTTGCTGGCCAGCAGGAGACGTATCTAAACGTCAGGGGTGAGGATGAGGTAGTTGACAAGGTTAAGAAATGCTGGAGTTCCCTTTACACACCAAGAGCAATATTTTACAGGGTTCAACATGGATTTAAGCATGAGGATGTCAGCATTGCAGTTGTAGTTCAAAAGATGGTGAACAGTGAGAAGTCTGGTGTCATGTTTACATCACATCCAACGACTGGTGAAAAAATTGCAATAATAGAGGCTGTTTTTGGATTGGGTGAGGCTATTGTGAGTGGTGCTGTGACACCAGATCACTACGAATACGATAGAATCAACAGGAAGATTGTCAAGATCGATGTCGCTCAGAAGAAGTTCATGCTAACGAGGAGGGATGGAAAGACTGTGAAGATTGACCTTGGTGAGGAGGGGAAGAACAGAGTTTTGAGTGATGAGGAGATTGAGAGACTTGTGGAGTTTGGTGAGATAATAGAAGAACACTATGGAAACCCTCAAGATGTTGAATGGGCAATAGAAAACGGTAAGATATACATCGTTCAGTCTAGACCAGTTACAACGATAAGAGAGATTGAGAGGATGGAAGTTGAAGGGGAGATAATAGTTAAGGGATTGGGAGCATCTCCAGGGATAGGTGTTGGAAGTGTGAAGGTTGTTTTAAGTTCTGAGGAGATAGGTAAGGTTAAGGATGGTGACGTCCTCGTTACAATCATGACAACTCCAGACATGGTTCCAGCTATGAGGAAGGTTTCTGCAATTGTTACTGATGAGGGAGGATTGACATGTCACGCAGCGATAGTTTCAAGGGAGCTTGGGATTCCAGCTGTAGTTGGAACTGGAAACGCTACAAAGATTTTAAGGGATGGGATGATGGTTACAGTTGACGGTGAGAAGGGATTTGTTTACAGAGGTGAGTTAAAGGAGAGGAAGGTTGAGGAGAGGGTTGTTAGCCTTGCACCTCAGATCGTAACTGCAACTGAGGTTAAGGTCAACATATCAATTCCAGACGTTGCTGAGAAGGTTGCAAGGGAAACGAATGCTGACGGTGTTGGGTTGTTTAGGATTGAACACATGGTACTTGGTTTGAAGAAGCATCCAATGAAGTATATAAAGGATGGAGAAGTTGAAGTCTATATCGAAGAACTTTACAAGGGGATGAAGAAGGTTGTAGAGGCTTTCTATCCAAAGCCAGTTTGGATAAGAACTCTGGATGCTCCAACCGATGAATTTAGACACATGGAGGGTGGAGGAGATGAACCAATTGAATCAAATCCCATGCTTGGATTCAGGGGTATAAGGAGAGATTTGAAGGAAGTTGAGCATTTCAGGGCTGAGATGAGGGCTATAAAGAGGTTGATCGATGAAGGTTACACAAACGTTGGGATAATGTTACCCCTAGTTTCAAGGGTTGATGAGGTTTTGAAAGCCAAGAGGATTGCGGAGGAGGAGGGGATTCCAATTGGCAAGATTGACTTTGGAATAATGATTGAGACTCCTGCAAGTGCCTTGATAATAGAGGATATAATAAGGGAGTGTGGGATAACATTTGTGAGCTTTGGGACAAACGATCTAACCCAATACACCTTAGCTGTCGATAGGAACAACGAGAACGTAGCATATTTATACGATGAGAGTCATCCAGCAGTTTTAAGGTTGATAGAGAATGTCATAAACGTTTGTAGAAAGTATAATGTTAAAACTTCGATATGTGGACAGGCTGGAAGTGATCCAAAGTTTGCTGAGACACTTGTGAGGCTTGGAATTGACAGCATATCAGCAAATCCAGATGCTGTTCACAGGATTAGGGAGGTTGTTGCAAGGATTGAGAAGAGGATGATACTTGAGAAGGTTAGGGAAATATAACCCTTAGGGATTTCATTATCTGTTTCCTCTCCTTCAATATTATTGGGAAGGAGAGAGACAAGTATATCAAGCTCAGGATGTATCTCATCTCAACACTCTCATAGATAAACTGGGAGATGAAGAGTGTTATCAATGTCAAGGCTTCCCATAAACTTATTCTGAGGTTTGATATGACAGCCAATCCAAAGAGGGATTGAGATGCGGTTAAAATTATCTCTTCCCTCTGTCTTGAGTCAAGTGGTAGGGGTGAAAAGAATCCAAGAGACAAACTGTAAACAAGGGGTAAGGTTCCAATGAGTAGTGTCCACTGGTTAACCTTTGAAGATATAAGTGAATTCATTCCAGCTGTAACCCTCATCCTCCTAACCAGATACATAGCAACCACAAACTCTGGAGATTCACTTGCAATTGGTGCAACCCATTGAACCATTAAGAACTCGTCAAATCCAAATGATTTTGCAGTCTCTATCAATCCTTCTGCAAATGCTTCAACACTCACAAATATGACGAATGCTGAGAATGACAGGAGTGCTATAACGATTGTCCTTCTTGTTAAGTCTGGAAAGCTTGACAGATACCTTGGAACTCCCTCAAGTGTCACTTCCTCTCTGTAAGCCTTTGTGGCGAGGTATATGTATGCTATGAAGATTGAGATCAAGAAGATACTGTCTATTGGATGGATGGATGACTTTAGGGGTATTGTGAAGCTGTATATCGTTGCAATTAGCAATATTGTAGTTTCAAGTCTCAAACCCTCATCAAGCTCAACTTTAATACTCCTCAACCTCTTCATCGCAATCAATGCAACCAAACTCCATCCAATACCCAACAGAAGTCTGTTTGCACCCGTCATGTTTGCAGTTGCATAGTGGACGTATTCACCCCCAAACTTTCCAGCCATCCATGCAAAGTAAACGTCAACTGCATACTCTGGTAAGACTGCCAAGAATGCTACTACTGCCAAGCTCAGAGATCGAGGTATGTCAATCTCAGCAGTCTCGGCGGACCATGATATTATAAAGCCTGCAGATATAACAGCAATTCCAGATAGGAGAGACTTTAGGTGTGGTGGGTAGTGGATGTGGAGGAGGTGTGAGATTATCCAAGGGAGCGTGAACGTTATAGAAATCAGAATCATCAAACCCTCCCTTCTCATTGCATCAAATATCCATCGGGTTAATTAACCCTTCGTTAACATCCAAAAGGACAAATGACAGGCAATTTGCCCATGGTATGTGTCTATTTAAACAAGATTCAAGACTCAAAGCCTTCTCATCCATTTTCGAAGACTTCACACAATGCTAAAAGTAGGCAACATCTAAATCAAAGATACGTTCTTATACAGATTTTTTACTTCAGGCATTATGAAGAAGATCATTGTTATGAGTGGTAAGGGTGGTGTTGGTAAGAGCACGATAGCTGTGAATCTTGCATACGCTTTGGCTAAGAAGGATTACAAGGTTGGACTTTTGGATGCAGACATACACGGGCCAACAATACCAAAACTTTTGGGAATTGAGAATGCAAAGGTTGAAGCTGAGGGAAACAAGCTAAAACCAGTAGATGTTGAAGGAGTTAAGGTTATATCGATAGGTTTCTTTTTACCATCGAGGGAGACTCCAGTAGTCTGGAGAGGTCCCTTAAAGCACAAGTTCATAGAACAGATTGTGAACGATGTAAATTGGGGGAAGTTGGATTTTCTCGTTGTGGACAGTCCTCCAGGAACTGGTGATGAGCTTATAAGTGTTGCACAGCTGTTGGAGCCTGAGATTGCACTGATCGTTACGACACCTCAGAATGTTGCAATTGAAGACGTTATGAAGGCTGTGAACTTTGCAAAGAAGATGAACGCAAAGGTATTTGTAATTGAGAACATGAGTGGTTTTGTCTGTCCCCACTGTGGAAACGTCATATACATATTTGGGAAGGGTGGTGGTGAGAGGTTGGCTAGAAACTTCAACGTAAAATTCTTGGGTTCAATACCCTTGGATGTGAAGGTTATGGAGAGTGGTGAGAAGGGTTACCCTTTTGTTAGGGAGGAGGGTGAAACTTCGAAGGTGTTTATGGATGTTACAGATAGACTTTTGAGTGAGATATGATTGACCTTCACATCCACTCTCAATATTCAGATGGAAGTGCAAGTGTTGATGAAATTGCAAAGATGGCAAAGGAGAGGGGATTGAAAGTTATAGCAATTGTTGACCATTCTTTGGAACATAGGAAGGGTGTCAATGAAGGTAAGTTAAAGAGGAGGCAGATGGAGATTGAAAAAGCTAAGGATGTTTATGGTATTGAGATTTTAAGTGGGATAGAGTGTGGAATACTGCCAGGTGGTGAGATTGCAATTCCAAAATTCAACTTCGATCTCGTCATAGCATCAATACACGAAGTCTTGGATACTGAGGAATACTACCGTAGGATAAAGGGTTGTTTGAAGATGAACTGTGACAAGATTGACGTCCTAGGTCATCTACATTCGGATATGTTCCACTGTGGTAGGGATTACAATCAGGATCTTGAGATAGTTGACATGCTGATAGAGAACGACGTTGCATTGGAGATAAACTCACTACACCATGCACCTCCAATTGACTTCCTTGAGATATGCACTGGGAGAAGTCTGAAGTTCTCGGTTGGTAGTGATGCACACACGTTAAGTAGGGTTGGTGATGTTAAATGGTGTTTCAAGATGGTTGGAAGATTTTTGAAAAAGGGTAAATTGATAATTTAAAAAATTAAACCTGCTCAAAAGCCTTTTGTAATGGTGGGACAACCTGCTTCTTCCTGCTCATCACACCATCAAGCCATACACTCCTCTCCTCAAGCTTCTTACCAAACGCAATCTCAACGACCTGTGGATAATCTGTGATAGCCATAAGCTCTGTTCCCTCCTTCATTATATCCGTAAGCATGAAGAAGATCCCAGCGTATCCTCCTTCCTCCTTCATCCTCTTCATCTCATCGTATATCTCATCCTTCCTACCCTCAACGAGCTTCAGATCTACGAGTTCTATCTGTCCAATACCAACCTTCTTACCAGCCATGTCAAAGTCCTTGAAGTCCCTGGTTATGATATCCCTTGCACTCAAACCTTCAATTGCCGAGAGCTTTGATTTCACCTCAACTCCAAAGTTTGTTATGTCCTCAATTCCAGCAATCTTTGCAAGCTCCTCAGCAACCTCCTTATCCAAATCTGTTGTAGTTGCGGACTTAAATATCACCGTATCACTCAATATCGATGACAGCATTAGTCCAGCCATCTCCTTTGGAATTTCAATACCAGTCCACTCAAACAACCTCTTTAGGACTGTTGCAGTGCATCCAACTGGGAAGTTTACAAATAGAATTGGATTTGGAGTAGTCAGGTCTCCAATCTTGTGATGATCAACTATTGCAACAACCTCAGCCTTATCTATGTTCTTAGGAGCCTGAGACTTCTCACTGAAATCTACCAAAGCCAAGGTCTTTCCTTCAGCATCATCCAAAACCTCTGGAACATCAAAACCAAACTTCTCAAGGACAAACTTCGTCTCTGGATTTGGTTCACCTTGAATTGCTGGAACTGCCTCCTTGTCGAGTTTTATCAAACCTCCCCTCTTTCTCCATTCATTCAACAGATATGCAAAGACTATCGCAGAACAGACACTATCCGTATCTGGGTTCATGTGTCCTACAACGTAAACTACATGCTGGGTCATGTAGTTTGTTGAGTGATCAAAAGATAAAGCTTTCGAAATTTATGCCCGTCAACCTTAGTTATAGTTTCCAGCTCAAAAGTTATTTCTCCCATGATTTTCACTCCTCCTTTCGTATTTAACTCTCTGTTACCCGCAATTTTAGGCAACAGCTTGCAGACATACAAAGTTCAACTATGCCAAGTTTTGGACGGAGTGAAACGTAAACCGTATGTCTGCTGTTAGGCAGAGCGACAGTCACATCATAATTTGGCTAATAAAATTCTTGTTTTACCTTTCGTTGTTATTACTCTTCCTGGAATTGTGTAAGGATATATCCCATACATTTTTTCGTCTCTACTTCCAGGAATTAATTGTTTGACATCCTTAATTCGAATATTTGGCTTAAAATCTGCCAGCAAAATGACAATACCTGGATGACCGTAATCAAGCTTACTAACGCATTGATTATCCTGAAGTAGTTTGTCTACAGGCAAAACTTCAAAGCAAGTAACTAGAGAATCCTTAGATCCTAAGTATCTTATGTTTTTTAGAGCTTTTTTGATATAGTCCGTCAAATTTAATGGAAACTTAACGTAAACATCCAAATTACCTCGAAAAATAGCATACTCTCTCATGTGAGGGCGACTTGGATAGTAGCTTCCCGTTTCATCCAGTTCCTTTTCTTCTGATTCTACGGCTGGCGGGTTTCTATACCTTAAAAACGCTTTAAATGAGATGGCTGATTTTGGGGGAATAATTTTGACATCAATTTCATGCATACGTTTCGCAAGGAGTTCAGCCCCATTCACATCCCCAAGTTGGAAGAGAGAAGCAATCATTGCCATTTTTACTGTTAAAGGGGAGGGGACAAATGGGGTTACTGCTGCAATTGCTGCAGTTTCTGGCATGCGGTAGTGAAATATATGAAAATGATATGATGCCTTAAGCCAGATAGTACTGCTGTTAATCTTTTGTTTCATTTTGGTTATCGTCATCAAGACACCCCAACTCTTTTAAGACCTCATCGATCTTTTCAATTAGTTCATCAGGACTGTTGAAGTCATATTTTTTGTAATGACCATTTGCTTTATTGACTATATTTCCAAGTATGTCTCTATAATTCTCGTTCTTTTTAATGATTGGATTTCCATTTTTAATTTCGAATTTAATTGGAGATACAAAAGGTGCAGCCCCATCTTTTGATAGAACTATTGAACCCTCAAGCAAACCACTTTGATGCTGCAACCATCCTGTTTGCTTTGCAAATGTTGGCGAAAGAAGCCATTTTTTGATTGCTTCTAATAATAGACAAGCTCTTTTTAGTCTATCGGATGGTTTCAAGGCGTATTCCTCAAAACCGTTTGGATTACTGTCACTCTTAGGATTGAGCCACCACCAGTCATTTCTTCCTATTCTATCTAAATCTATCCGAAGAACCCCTCCATAAATGCCTACCCTCATGTTTTGGACAAATAGATTATGTCTTTCAGGATCAGGATCGTATGCACTATGCTGAGTGTAGTCTACTATTGCTGGATGTTCTGATATTAGCCAACCAACTTCAAAGCAGGAGTCCCGTTTTAGCACACCATTCAAAGGATACGAATTGCTGTTTCTTTCGATTTTGTCTATTCTTGCCTCATAAGCAATTAAATATCCGCCTACATCGCACAAAGCACATTCTTTGATGAGTTCTTTAGTAGCTTCTGGGTAATTTTCTGGTTTTAAATATATCTGCTGCAGATTGCCTCTTTGGACGGGTTGGATGGATGTATTGTTTTGTATCCAAATCCTTAAGGGTTCTTTGCCTCTATCAGGTACAAGCCCTTTACATCTATCATGTAAAGGCACATTGTTTTGTTGACATAACTTTACGAAGTTCTCCAGAATGTGTCTTCTTATAATTTCTCCGCTGATTCCGTCATATTCTTTGTCACCAACAGTTATCCTTCTTGGCTCCATCACATTTGTTCCGCCAGAACCTTCATTGTTCGCTGCATGGAAAGCCAGCTCGATTCTAAAAGACATCGCCAAGCTTCTCCACATGTTTTGATTTTTTTTCCACTCATTTTATTCACCTCCTTCACCTCTAAAACTTCATTTTACTTAAAACATTCATCAAGAATATAGATTTCCAAGCTCTGAATTTCTTCTCATCTCCAAGAGCTGTATGTAACTCTCTTAAAGTTGAGGCTAACTCTCTTGCTCTATTCATAGCAAACCTTATATCTGCTCGCCCTTTTTCTTGCAATTCACGGTAATAACCACGGGAAATTATATGTTCTATATAGCTAATAAGTTGGGAAAAATCTGTAGCGTTTTCCAAGCGAGTGAACTGATTCATCCAGCCCTTTTTATCAAGCTCCATGGCTTTGGCTAACGCTTGACTCACGTTTTCTGGCACTTCAGGCAGTTCTAACTCCACCATTTTCCTCACCTCCTCAATATCTTTTCGAGTATTAAATAGACTTAGAGTGGGATAGATGTTTTGTTGTGAAGCTAAGATTCTTGCTTTTAGCCTTTCGATCATACATAAAGAATCAACATCCAAACTTACTGCAAAATTAGCGAGATGTCGAGCTAAATTTTGATTTTGACTGTCTATGTTCTGACGGGCAGTATTTTCAAGAAAAGACTTTATTTGTCTAATAATTCTCAACTTTCCTTCGTTATCTTCTTCAACAGCTCTCCACCATAAACTGCAAAGTTTTTCAAATCCTAAATATCCACTCTCTGAAAATATAGGTTGATTACCAGCTTTTACTTCCTTTGTATAGGCAAAATCAACGACCGGTATCTTTTTTGAAGTTAAATCTAACAAAATTGATAATGTCGCTAAAACCGATGCGACAAAACCGCCAGCGGAATGCTGATAAAATCTATCATAATCCAAGAATCCACTAATAACTATATGCGATGAAAATATTGGTAAAATATACATTTCCTCTTTCTGTCTTTTTGTTCTTGATATAACAATTGCTGCAAATCCTCTTCCTAATGTAGCTGCTTCCACCTCCTGAAAAGGAGCGAAGAATTTCTTTTCTCTTACTCCTGTAGAGCGAGGGGCTAAAATTCTGTAATCTCTTAGTGGGTCATATCCTCTGTACCGATTTGTAAGGCAACATCATATTCAGCCTTTAACTCCGCTTTCCTTCCACTTCTATCTATTCCAGCAAAATATTCATGTAATTCTTTCCAAGCAAATCTCTCACCTCTTTGAAACAACCCTCTTTCTCTCTGTGTGGGTCTTATTCTTTCTATAACCCATTCAATTTGCTCTTCATCTCGTCTTACAACAATTCCTTTTACCTCCCAATAAGCTCCTTTATCCTCTAACTCTGCAGAAGCTGTTCCGAAAAATAAATGAGCAACTCCAATAAGTCTTGCAGAATCATAAAACGGCAATCCTGTTTTATAAACTTTATATGTGCTTTTCTTAAGATGTATTTTAGGTATCATCTTCTTCACCTACAATTTCTGGAAGCTCAATTATCTCATTTCCAGCATCTTCCCAGTCTGCAAACTTTACAGTTCTGTTAGCTATTGTATAAATAAAATAAAAGTCATCTGAAGGAGTTGGCGGTTCATCCATTGGCGATCCCTTGTTAGTGTCCTCGATACAACATTGAATTAACTCATCAAGATTATATCCTTGCAATTCTGGAACAGTTTTTGACAGTAGACTTGATAAGAAGTTCACTACACTTTCATCTGCTAGAGTAAAATCATCTTCCTTCACCCTGCCTGTAACCTCAAGGGAGTGATGGCGTGCAGTGGCTGAAGCTATCACATCAAGAACTCTATATCCTCCAAAGATATTCCTCAAAAATGCCTTTAAGAAGGGATAGGCATAAGGTGCATGAAAAGGGACTTTGCGTTTATTGGATGTGCGAGCTATGTATGGTTGACCCTCTTTCCAACCAACAGATTCCTGCCATTCTTTCCTTAATTTGCCAATATCATGCAGTAAAGCTGATATTTTTATAGCTAATATTATAGCGTCCACAGTTTCTTCTATCTCTTTTTCGCTAAGGTTTTGAATAGAAAACACATTTTTAGTCTAATCCATTAAAAATGGTTTATAAATTTTCAATATTCTACCAGCTCTTTTGTAAGTGCCTATAGCGTGTTCTTCCCAAGTCTGTTCTCTTCCAAAACCAAATTTCTCTGCTTTTTCACTTCTATTGATTCTTTCAAATCCGGTTACTTCGCCACCACCCTCAAAGGTTAGACCTAAATCTGGATGATATCCTGCTTCATCTTTCAGGAGAAAATAAGTCTTGAATGGCAGGATATCGTTTGGAGAGTGAATTTCTTGGAGTTTCCATTTTTTACCCCCCCCTCCGAAATGATGTTTTCCTGTTCCAAGGAATACACGCCTAAATCACCTCCTTCTTTCTCCTTCACCTCCTTCATAATCTTCTCAACTTTTAATTTAAATATCCAATAAGGGACTCTAATTGTAATATGGATAATATCCCTCATTGATTTTATTTTCTGCCTCTTCCTTTGAATCTATGACTGCCACTTGTACATTTAAGTTGTCTCTGAGAATTCTTTCTATTTCATTGGGATTTCTTGCTCGGAATGCTCGTTCAAATATACCAATAGCCTCACTTACGGAGCCCTGTCAACTTAACCACCTTAAATGATTATAATGTATGAAGAGCTTACAGAACAAGTTCCAGTTTACAACTGGCTTCTTGGCTACAATTGAGCGGAAGAATATCTTTACTTGTTGCTTG
>QMZE01000017.1 GCA_003663025.1 Archaeoglobales archaeon | reverse complement strand
CTCTGGATGAGCTGAAAAACGTAATTAAAGAGTGCTTTAACAGGTTTAGCAAGAAGCTGAGTTATGCAAGGAAGTGGATTAGTGAGTTCTTGATTAGTTAAGTTTGTTATGTCTGATACTATATTTATACCCTATAGGTTTTAAACATGACTTTGTGAACTACTATCTTAAATATACACATTCTGCAAAATGTTAACATGGACATGTTGGCATAATCAAAATAAACTTATAAGAGTTCAGTAAGAAGAATAGAGTGAGAGGGATAAATTTCCAGAATGTTGAGTATATCTGTTTTAAGATATCAGGAGAGCGGTTAGAAGCCAAGAGTGAGACTGACCAATAGAGAAAGATTGTGATTGATTAAGATATTGTTTATTCTATATTTCTATGCGATAAGAATAGGATTATAATGAAGTTTTTCATGAGAGATAATTACTATGAGATTAAGCCTAAATTTATAATTCAACTTGAAATTTGAACCTATTACAGCTACCTGTTAAATGCTAGTTCATTCCCATTATTATTCATTATTTAACAGTTGATTGTATTCCAACAATGTAATGACAATGACTTTTGACTTTTAAGGATTATACGACAATAATTTAATTTTCGACAGAGCAAAAATCGTGCTCTTACATCCGATATGCTTTTTAATTAATGAAATTAAACCTCAAAATCAATGTATTTCCAAACTTAAATTCTAAATTATCGAGTGTAGTGAAGTCACAAACTCATCAAAAAACTTTAATAGACTTTGTCAAACTTAGATTGGTGGGCTAGGCCGGGGGGTTCGGCGTCCCCTGTAACCCGAAACCGTCGATATGCGGGGGCCGAAGCCGAGGGAAGGTCCGTTGAGCGGGGTTAACTGTCAGGTGTGGTCTCGTAGAGTCCCCGTCCCGAAGGGTCGGCGGTCACGGTTGGTGCATTTGGAGGAATGCACCGCCGTGTTTGTCGGGGGGAACGGCTTAGGCCCGGAAGGGAGCAAGCTTACCCCGAACGTTCGGCGCTTTCGGGGGTGCGGGGAGGAGAGATCATACCTGACAGGATCCCGTAAGACGGATCGACCCAAGGCGTGCCCACCATCCAAATTTTAAGTGATAAACTGATGTGGGGGTGATGGTAATCATAAAGGTCAGGTTTCATGGGAGAGGTGGGCAAGGTGTTGTGACTGCAGCGGACATACTTGCAGTTGCAGCGTTTAAGGAAGGTTACTGGACTCTCTCATTCCCAATGTTTGGTGCTGAGAAGAGAGGAGGACCTGTAGTTTCATATCTGAAGATTTCAGAGGAGAAGGTTTACGATAGGGATGAGATTCACGATCCAGATTACTCGGTAGTCCTAGATCCTATGTTACTCGGTAGGGATGTTGTTTTGGGATTGAAGGGTTGGTTGATTGCAAATCATCCAAGTTTGGAAAAAGCTAAGGAGAGGACGGGATGGAGGGATACGGTAGCAATAGATGCCACAAAGATTGCACTCGAAATTCTCAAGAGACCAATAACTAACACAGCTATGGTTGGTGCATTTGCTGGGTTCACAAAGATAGTAAAGCTAAATACTTTGAAGGAGACTGTTTACGAGTGGTTTGAGAAGAAGGGAGAGGAAGTTGCAAAAAGGAATGTTGAGGTTGTTGAAAAGGCTTACAAGGAGGTTGAAGGATGAGGATAAGTCTGGGTGCAGTTTCAAGACCCCTGGAATCTTTAAACGATAAGACTGGAACTTGGGCTGTAATGGTCCCAAGGATTGACAGGGAGAGGTGTATAGGTTGTGGGGAGTGTTACATGTTTTGCCCAGACTGTTGCATTGAGATGGTTCAGGAGGACAGGAAGAGGTATGCTGTTGTAGATTACGATTACTGTAAGGGTTGTGGTATATGTAGTGAAGTGTGTCCAGCAAACGCAATAGAGATGGTTGAGAAGGTGATTGAATGAGGAAGGTTGTTAGGGGATTTTATGCGGTTGCATACTCTGTGAAGTTGTGCAAGCCAAATGTGATATGTGCGTATCCAATCACACCACAAACTGAGATATCAGAAAACCTTGCTGAGATGTATGCAAACGGTGAACTTGAAAACTGTAAGTATATAACGGCTGAATCAGAATTTGAAGCAGCTTCAATATTGGTAGGTGCATCTGCAACTGGTGCAAGGACTTTTACAGCAACATGTTCCCAGGGATTGATTTTGATGAGTGAAGTCTTGATAAATGCAGCTGGTATGAGACTACCCATAGTCATCGTAAATACAAACAGAGCCCTGTCTGCTCCACTGAGTATATGGAACGATCTTCAAGACAGCATGTTACTCAGAGATTCTGGAATAATTCAGATATACGTTGAGGATAATCAGGAGGTTCACGAGATGATTCCCCAAGCTTACAAGATTGCCGAAAGCACAATGTTCCCTACGATGATTTGCATGGATGGATTCAAACTCACACACGCATACGAACCGATAGATCTACTTGATCAGGAGACTGTGGATGGCTTTTTACCACCCTACGAACCCCCAATAAAGCTTTCGATAGATGAACCCTTAACATTTGGTGCATACGCACCTCCACACTGCTACATGGAGTTCAGATACAAGATGCACAAGGATATGTTAAATGCTAAGAATAAGATTGAGGATGTTTTTAAGGAGTGGGGAGAGATTAGGAGAGATTGGGGTGGTTTGATAGAGTTTAAAGAGGGTAAGACTGTTCTAGTTTCTCTTGGATCTTTAGTTGGAACTATGAAGGAGGTTGCAAAGGAGATGGGATTGGGTTACCTCAAAGTTAGAACATACAGACCATTCCCCTACGATGAGATCAGGGAAGCATTGAAGGATTGTGACAACGTCGTTGTATTTGATAGGGCTGTATCTTTTGGATACGAGGGAGTCTTAACAATAGACATAAGGAACGCACTATACGGAGAGTCACCGAATGTGTATTCATTCATAGTTGGTTTGGGAGGTAGGGATGTTCCAAAGGAGGTTATGGAGGATTGTGTTTCAAAGGTTTTGAGTGGAAGGGCTGAGAGATACAGATTTGAAGGTTTGAAGGATTTTGAGGAGGTGACATACTGATGTTCTTTGGGAAGGGTCACAGTGCATGTTACGGTTGTCCACTTCCAATAGCTGTGAGGAATGTATTGGAGGCTTTGGATGGTAGGTGTTTTGTTGTGAATCCAACTGGATGTCTTGAGGTTACAAGTTCACAATATGGGAGGAGTGCTTGGGGAGTTCCATACATACATTCGACGTTTGAGAATGCACCATCCGTTGCATCTGGAATTTCATACGCATTGGAGGTTTTAGGGAGAGAGAATGAGGGATACGTTGTAGTGTTTGCTGGAGATGGAGCAACAGCAGATATAGGTGTAGGATACCTATCATCGATGCTTCACAGAAACGACAACGTCCTATACATCTGTTTGGACAACGAAGCCTATCAGAATACTGGAAACCAGCAAAGCTCTCAGACATTCCTAGGTGCAAGCACAACGACAACACCAGCTGGAAGGGTGATACCTGGAAAGACATTGAGAAGGAAGGACATGATTGCGTTTGCACTTGCACATGGAACTCCATACGTTGCAACATCCTCAATTGCATTTCCAAGGGATTTGAGGAGGAAGGCAAAGAGGGCTGTTGAGTTTGTAGGATCAAAATACATACACGTTCACTGTCCCTGCCCAACGGGATGGCACTTTGATCCATCCAAGACCGTAGAGGTTGCAAGGTTGGCTTACGAGACTGCACTCTTCCCAATCGTTGAGTTTGAATATGGGAGACTTGTGAGGGTTAAGAAGATAAAGAGGAGGAAGCCAGTAGAGGAGTATTTGAAGGTTCAGGGTAGATTTAGGCATCTATTCAAGCATCCTGAGGGTGGTAGGATAATATCTGAACTTCAGAGGATTGCGAATGAAAACGCAATGAGATTTGGTCTAGATTAATTCGTTTTTTGACGAATTTTTAATTGACAAATGACGGTTTAATACGACAATAACAGAAAGGCTTAAATTACATGATCTATCATTAAAGTTTTGATGAACCCATGCATACAGTGTGGGATGTGCAGTGGTTCGTGTCCCTATGGAGAATCACTCGACTTCACACCCAGAATGTTAGTTTTGATGTCAAACTTTGGTGAAGTGAGGTTTACAGATACGATATGGCTCTGTTCATCATGCTACCTCTGCACTTTCAGATGTCCAAGTAGAATAAAGATTACAGATGAGGTTTTGCCAAAGATAAGGGAGATTGCTCTGGAGAGGGAAGTTCCAGAGGAGCTTTCAAGAACTCTTATGAACATAATGAGGTATGGAAATCCATTTGGACTACCTCAGAGGGAGAGGGTTGGATGGGTGAAGGAGTTGGAATTTGAAGTTCCATTTTTGGAGGATGTAAAGAGGACAGATGTCCTGTTTATTCCAGGATGCTACGGTTCATACCACAGTAGGTGTAGAGAGGTTACAAAGACAATTGCAAGACTCTTTAGGATGATGGATTTAGACTTTGCAGTTTTGAAGGGTGAGAGGTGCATAGGTGATCACTGTAGGCTTTTGGGTGAGTTTGGATTGTTTGAGGAACTTGCAGCAAAGAACGTTAAACTTCTCAACAGGTATGAGTTTAACAAGATCGTAACACCAGATGCTCACGCATTCAACTCCCTCAAGAACGAGTATCCAAAGTTTGGATTATCTGCAAACGTCTTGCATCACTCACAGTTCTTCGCTGAGAACATTGAGAACTTCGAGTTTGATAAGCTTGACTACAAAGTTACGTATCACGATCCATGCTTCATTGGGAGGTGGAACGGTGACTTCCAATCTTCAAGGATCATACTGGAAAGGATTGGAGTTGAACTCGTTGAGATGAAGAGGAACAGGGAGAATGCACTGTGCTGTGGTGGAGGTGGGGGAGGGATATGGTTGGATAGCTTAGTTAGGAGTAAGGTTAAGGAGAGGTTGTCTGAGAGGAGGGTTAGGGAGGCTTACGAGCTTGGTGTAGATGTGATCGTTACATCGTGCATTCTGGACATTCCAATGTTTGAGGATGCTATAAAGGTTTTGAATTTGGATGTTAGGGTTATGGACATATCTGAAATAATGATGGAGGCGTTGAGATGATATGCGTGATAGTTAGAGCGGTTCCAGATTTGGTGGAAGGTTTGGAGATTGAGGAGAGAGATGTTAGACCATACAGATATATTGCAAACGAGCTTGACGAGTATGCGGTTGAGCATGCAGTTAGCTTGAAGGAGAAGTATAACGAGAGGGTTGAGGTGATTGGGATTGCAAGTGAAGATGCTTACGATGAAATAGATGAGTCACTGTATATGGCCATTGCGAAGGGTGTAGATAAGGCTTACAAGGTTAAGATACCAAAAACAACGAGCTACAAGATTGCAGATGCACTATCAGACTTTCTAAAGAAGTTTGACATAATTTTGACTGGGACACTTGCAGTTGACGAGTTCTACGGTGTGCTTGGAGCAACAATTGCAGACAAACTGGACATTCCTTACGTTGGAGGAGTTAGGAGTATTGAGATTGAGGGTGATAGTGTCATAGTTAAGAAGGAGCTTGGGGGTGGGGCTTATTTAGTTTTGAAGGTTAAGAAGCCAGCTTTGTTTGGAATTCTATCTTTGGAGAAGCCACCGAGATACGTTCCAATTTCAAAGCTGAGAAGTGTTATGAGGAGTGCTGAGATTGAGGAGTTAAAAGTTAAAGTTGAGGAGGATGTTTTGGATGTCAGATTTCTTGAACCTCCAAAGCCCGAGGTTGAGTTCATAGATGGAGATCCAGAGGAGGTTGCGGAAAAGCTTGCTGAGATAATTAGGGGGTTGATATCATGATCTTGGTTTACGCTGAGACTTTTGAGGGTAAGATATCGGATGTCACTTTTGAGCTTTTGAGGAAGGCTAGAGAACTTGGAGATGAGATTTGGACTGTCGTTATTGGAAATGCTGAGATTGAGGGGTTGGGTGCAAGTGACAAGGTTATACACGTTGAAGGTGAGAGGTTTAACAATCCAGCCTTACACAGATACGTCTTAAGGAAGCTCATAGAGAAATACAAGCCAAAGAAGATTTTGATTGGAAACACACCAATAGGAATAGATTTGGCTTTGGGAATAATGCCAACACTCGTGTCGTGTGTAGATCTTGATTCCAAGGCTAAAGTTGTTTCCTATGGGGGTAAGGTGTTTGTTGAGGTTGAATTTGAAGGGATATACCTAATAAACAGGGGTTCATTTGAGCCTTTGAAGGTCGATGGGGAGGTTGAGGTTGAAAAGGTATCGATTGACGTTGATAAGGAAATTGAGCTTTTGGATGTCATAAAACCTGAGGTTGACGTTGACATAACAAAGGCTGACGTTGTTGTTGGTGTTGGTAGGGGTGCACAGAACATAGTTGATCTGGCTGAGGATCTTGCAGAATCTCTTGGAGGTGTTGTTGGAGCTTCTAGACCCCTCGTAGATCAAGGTATCTTACCACCATCGAGGCAGGTTGGTAGGAGTGGTAGGACAATATCTCCAAAGCTCTATCTTGCTTTGGGGATAAGTGGTGCGATGGAGCATGTTGAGGGTGTAAAGGCAAAGAATGTCATTGCAATAAATAAGGATAGGAAGGCTCCAATATTCAGGATTTCAAGGTATGGTGTTGTTGGGGATGTTGAGGAGATTGTTCCACTTCTCCTGGAGAGGTTGAGGTGATTTTATGGTTGAAGTTTTGAGTGAGAGTTATCAGAATAAGTTTGGATACGAGGGACTGACGAGATGTTATCAGTGTGGGAACTGCACTGCGATATGTCCAGTTTCAGATGGTAGATTTCCAAGGAGATTGATAGCACACTTAAGGTGGGGTAGGATTGAGAGGTTTGATGAGGTTTGGCTGTGTTTGCAGTGCAAGCTGTGCGATGAGTTCTGTCCAAGGGATACAAATCCAAGTCTTGCAATGCAGACATTGAAGAGGATTTCAGTTGAGAATGGAAGTGTTCCACCGCACATAGGTGAGTTCTTGATGAACGTTTACAGGAGGAGAAATCCCTGGGGGCATAGCAGGATGAAGAGAGGGGAATGGATGAAGGATCTGAATGTTCCAACAGTTAAGGACTGTGAATTTGATTGGTTGTGGTTTGTTGGATGTGCAAACAGCTTTGATTCAAGGGTTTTGGGTGTTACGGAGAAGATTGCAAGGATCTTGAATGAACTTGAAATCAGTTACGCAGTTTTGGGAAGGGATGAGGGTTGCTGTGGTAACGATGTGAAGAGGATTGGTGAAGATGGTTTATTTGAGCTTTTGATGGAGGAGAACTTCAAGGTCTTCAAGAGGTATGGGGTTGAGAGGATAATAACTCACTCACCCCACTGCTACAACACATTCAAAAATGACTACAACATCGAAGTCAAGCTTTTCCTTGAACTCCTACACGATTTCATTAACGATGGTAGTGTTGAGCTAAAGCATGAGTTCAAGAAGGTTGTCACATATCACGACTCATGTTTCCTTGGTAGATACAACAACATATACGAACTTCCAAGGGAGATACTGAGATCTGTCCCTGGATTAAAGCTGGTTGAGATGAGGAGTAACAGGAGGACATCTATATGCTGTGGGGGTGGGGCAGGAAACATAGCGGTAGGGTATCAGGGGAAGGTTCAGCCTTCTATATTGAGGGTGAAGGAGGCTTTGGATGTTAATGCTGATGTATTGGCTGTTGCATGTCCTTTCTGTAAGATAATGCTTGAAGAGGCATCGAAGTCTGTAAACTGTAATTTGAAGGTTTTGGATGTTGTCGATATCGTTTATCATTCGATGTATGGTGAAGGTTTATGAGGGTTGGTGTTTACATCTGTCACTGTGGTTTTAACATTGCTGGATTTTTGGACATAGATGAGCTTGTCAGATATGCTGAGAGTTTGAATGACGTTGTAATTGTGAGGGATTACAGGTTCATGTGCTCAAATCCTGGACAGGAGTTGATAAGGGATGATATAGAGAAGCTAAATCTCGATAGGGTTGTGGTTGCAGCATGTTCACCAAATCTCCACGAGGCAACGTTTAGGAGGGTTTTGAGTGAGTCTGGCTTAAATCCATTCTTCCTCCAGATTGCAAACATAAGGGAGCAGTGCTCCTGGGTTCACTCAGATAAGGTTAAAGCTACCGAGAAGGCAAAGAGAATCATAAGGTCCGCAGTTGAGAGGGTTAAGCATCACACAGCACTTGAATCTAAGAGGGTAAATGTTATTCCAAGGGTTTTGGTTATTGGAGGTGGGATTGCAGGAATTTCTGCATCCCTACTGATAGCTGAAGCTGGAGTTGAGGTTTACCTCGTTGAGAGGGAGCCTACGATAGGTGGAAACATGGCAAAGTTTGACAAGGTTTTTCCAACTTTGGACTGTGCAGCTTGCATACTTACACCAAAGATGACAGCTGTGAAGGAGAATCCAAACATAAAGCTATACACAAACTCAGAGGTTGTTGAAGTTAGGGGTTCGGTTGGAAACTTCAAAGTTAAAATTAGGGTGAAACCTAGATTCATAGATGAAGATGCATGCACTGGATGCATGGAGTGTGTAGATTCCTGCCTATACTATCCAACGATCCCATCAAAGTTTGATGAGAAGATTGGATTTAGAAAGCCAATATACATGCCATTCCCCCAAGCAATCCCAAACACTCCAATAATAAATCCCGATGAATGTTTATACTTCATCACAAACAAGTGCCCGATGTACTGTGAGGATGTCTGTGAGGCGGATGCAATAAACTTCGAGCAGGAGGAGAGGATTGAGGAGGTTGAGGTTGGTGCAATTGTAATTGCAACAGGATACAAACTGTTCGATCCATCTGAAATTTCTGAGTATGGATATGGGAGATACAAGAACGTCTTTACAGCTCTTCAAGTTGAAAGGATGTTGAACTCCACAGGACCAACTGGTGGAAGGATAGTTGTGAATGGTAGGGAGCCGGAGAGGGTTGCGATAGTTCACTGTGTTGGGAGTAGGGATGAGAGGTATAGGAGATACTGTTCAAGAGTTTGCTGCATGTATTCACTCAAGCTTGCACATCTCATAAAGGAGAGGACAAACGCTGAGGTTTACAACTTTTACATAGACATGAGAGCCTTTGGAAAGGGTTACGAGGAGTTTTACAGGAGTGTTTTGGAGGAGGTTAAGGTTGTTAGGGGTAAGGTTGCCGAGATTACAGACATACCAATGAATGATGATGAGAGGAGGGAGGTTGAGAGGGGAAGGGTCATAGTAGTCTTTGAGGATACGTTACTGGGTAGGGTTGAGAGGATTCCGTTTGACATGGTAATACTTTCACCTGCAATTGAGCCTTCTGATGGGACAAAGGAGCTTGCAAGGATACTGAAGGTTTCATTGGATGAGAATGGATTCTTTAGGGAGATTCATCCAAAGCTAGCTCCAACCGTTGTTGCACCTGGTATATTTGTCTGTGGTTGTGCTCAGGGTCCAAAGGACATACAGGATTCAGTTGCTCAAGCAGAGTCTGCAGCAGGTCAGGCACTCTCAATGATAAACAGGGGATTCGTTGAACTCGAACCTACAACTGCTTACGTTGATGAGGAGAAGTGTTCGGGTTGTGGGATGTGTGTTCCAGTTTGTCCATTCCAGGCTATTGAAGTTGTGAGTGTGAATGGTCACGTAAGGGCTAGGATAGACGAATCTCTGTGTATGGGTTGTGGGGTATGTGCTGCAAGCTGTCCAAGTAGGGCAATAAGGCACAGGTTGTTTGAGAGTGAAACGATAAGGGCTGAGATTTTGAGTTTACTTTAAGTCAACTTAAGGAGCTTAAATATGTTCTATTTAGGTTTTTTCTCGTTATCTTGTCATCTGGGACAACTTAAAGCATAATTTTTGCCCAAAACAAGATAATGAGAAAAGCCTGGTCATAAGCTCCTTAAGTTGTTCTTTCACCTCTCAAGCAAAACCTTCAAGATGTAAATTGACAAGATGAGTGTTGAGAGGTTGAGTAGGGCTTTGTAGATTGGAGAATACTTGTAACCTACAAAGGAGTCTATGACTGAGTTTAAAGCTATGTAGAGTCCAACAACTGAAACTATCAACATCACAACAGCTATGACTATCAGAACCTTCTTAACATTATCCTCAAACAAATCACAACACCTCCAGAAGCAATTAAGGTCAAAAATTCAAATCCTGGAGTTGGATAAGTCTTCACAGTCTCTGGAACTGGTGTTCTGGTCAAAAACTTCTCAACCTCAAACTTCACCTCCTCCTCAACCTCCTCCTTTGGAACAACCTTCTTTGGTGCCAGATTCAAGACTTCCCTCCACACCTTAACAATTGAACCGTTCCTCCAAGCTTCAAGCTTTATTAGATAGTTGTATTCCCTCACAACACTCAGATTTACCTCAACAACGTTGGTCTTCCCACCCTCAAGCCTCTTCCCAACCCAAACCTCATCAGTCAAGACGTTGGATTCAAACTGAACAGCCTTGACGTGGAATTTTACATCGTAATCCCTCAAGGAGTCAAAGTAGAATCTAACTGTAACGTCAACTCTTTCATCCACACCAACAACTTTGAAGTCAACATCCTTCAGTATCACCTTTAGCTTCTTTCTCTCTGGAATCAAAGTGTTAAGATACTTCAGATTTACCTCCCTCGTATCAAAAGTTTTATCAGCTCTCTTAACTGCAATCCTAACCCTGTAATCCCTATCTTTCTCAAAGCTCATTGTAACGTTCATATTTCTTCCATATATTGGATACTCAATCTCATTCAAGAGTATTCCAGTCTTGAGATCGTAAACTGAAACCTTCAATGTAAAGTTGAGTTCTGTGCATCTGAGTCTTATCAAAAACGTAAGATCAACCAGATCATCTTCAACATCTTTAACCTTCACATCCAAATCATCGATGAAGGCGAACTGTTCACGAGGTAAAAAGAAGGAGGATGAGATTGCAACTGTAAGTATCAAAGTTAAGATCACTGCAACACCCTTACCACTCAGCACAGAAACCCTGAACTCCAAATATTTAAAGTTTTTCTCATAACCCTCTCATCAAGCTGTTCCTAATTTCAATCAACCTTTTAACCCTCCTAACATCAACCTTACCCTCAGACTTGAAGTATGTCCCAACAATCACACCATCGCACAAACCAAAATACCTTGATATGTTTCCAGGATTCACACCACTTCCAACGAATATTGGTAGATTTGTGTGACTTTTAACGAACTTAAGCTCTTCCAAGTCAACCTCATCACCAGTCCTCCTTCCAGTCACTATTAATGCATCTGCAAGTGACCTCTCAACATTCTCGATGTATTCTTCAATTTTGACAATGTGATGTGAATGCTTAACGTTTACATCCGCATAAACCTTTGCCTTACAATCTATGAATCTCCTGTATCTCATTATCT
>QMZE01000016.1 GCA_003663025.1 Archaeoglobales archaeon | reverse complement strand
GGAAATACACCATTCGAATCTTACACATACTCTGGAAGGGTTTCAGCATACACTGGATTGCAGAGTGTTCTTTGCAACGGAGGTCATGAGTTCTTCTGGCGTTACTACGGTAATATAGTTGGGGTTTTGAGTGAGCGTTGGAGTGAGATTAAGGAGATATACGAGTCCGATAGCTTGAACTACACCATACTTAAGAAATACAACGTCTCTTTCATATACATTGGCTATCTCGAAAGGAAAAACTACAACATCAAATTTGAGAAGTTTTCAAGTTTTAAGAAGGTTTACGACGATGGTTATGTTGTCGTGTATAGAGTTATATATCCTGAGGTTTGATTTTGATTGCCGATGATGATTGATGGGCGATCTGAACTGTGATGAGAGGAGAGCCCAGAGGCAAACATTTTTAAATGTTGAATTTTAGAATGTTTAAATAATGAATGAGGATGAGCTTGTAAGGGAGCTGATTGAGAGAGTAGCTGGTGAGATTGGCTTGATTATATGGGACATGAGACCAAAAGAAGAGCTTACGGATGAAGAGATGTCCATAATTCTTGGAATAGAGATCAACGATGTTAGAAGGGCTCTGTTCTCTCTTTATGAGATTGGATTGGCTGAATACAGGAGGAAGAGGGATGAGGATACTGGGTGGATAGAGTATTACTGGAAGATGAGGTATGACAGGCAGAGGGAAGTTTTAAGGAGGGAGCTTGAGAAGGTTAGGGAGAAGCTTGAGGAGAAGATTCAATACGAGAGTGAAAACATACACTACATGTGTGAGAACGGTTGTGTGAAGGTTAGATATGAGGAGGCTATGGAGCTTAACTTCACATGTCCGAGATGTGGAGGTAGATTGGAATACTTGGATGTTGTCAATGCGATAGACAAGATAAGGGATGAGATTAGAAGGATAGATGAGATTCTGATGGAACTTTAATGTAGTGATAATGTTAGTGGCTAAACTTCAAATCCAACCCTAATCTTGTGAATTATAAAGTCGGCATACTCAACCAAGGTTTCAAACTCCTCATCTGGAATGTATCGACTGCTGAGACAAGATTTGATGTGATCGCAAAGTTTGATCACGTAATTTCTCAAGTTTCCCTCTGCGTAGTTTACGAGGTCGGATGCATACTTGTAAGCCTGTGCAAGTTTTCTCATCCTGAGATGAACCATGAGAAGCTCACCACAGTAGTATGCAGCTCTCAATCCTTCGTTCCTACTAAGGGCTTTTGAGTATGTAAATCCAAGGTAGTCTGCAAGTTTCTTCATAGCTTCGTCAACACCTATCCTACGATCAACATCCTTCTCCAAGGCTGACATGACAACATCGTCGAGAGGTTTTGCCTTTGGATTTATCTCGGAAGGCTTTGGAGGATTGTAGAATCTAATCTTTTGTTCTATCTCTGTCTTAGTTTCAGCTTCAAAAGGATTTAAGCCCGTTAGCATCTCGTAAAGTATTAAGCCAACTTGAAAGACATCGCTCTTTGGATAGGCTTTCTGTTGGAAGAACTCTGGAGCTGAGTAGAGGGGTGTGAATTCTAATACACCCTTTGAGCTTGAAGCAAGCTTGGCCAATCCCCAGTCAGAGAGCTTTGGAACTCCATTGACAAACAGTACGTTGCTTGGCTTTATGTCTCTGTGGTATATCTCCTTCGAGTGTGCATACCTTAAAGCATCCAGGATTTGGAATGCTATTGAACATGCTTTCTCAGGTTCTAAAGGTAGATCTAGATCTTCAAGGCTCATCTCAGCATACTCAAGTTCGATGTATGGGTATGGTTCCGTGTCGTAGTCCTTGATCTTGAGTATGTTTGGATGCTTGAGATTTAGCCAAGCTGCAAGTTCCCTTATAAATATCTTCCTTATCTTTTTGGTTACAGCCTTTGGAATCTTCAGAGCTGAGATCTCCCCATCTTTGTTCCTAACCTTATAAACATCCGCAAACCCTCCAGAACCTATGAACTCCAAAAATTCAAACCTCTCCTTAAGGGATTCCACAGACGCTGGCAATATTGGTTTGGAAGGGGATGAGACTTCTATCCAGACGATGAACCTCTCTTCATAACTCCTACTCCCATCCTCAAAGTGAGCTGTTATTTCAAGTGGAATGTTACCCTTCGATTTGGGTTTTAATCCAAAATCGATCACCTTACTCTCCATTGGATCTAAGTTCACTGTTTTCAATCCCCTTACTTCGACATCTTCAGGGAAGGAGAGCGTTAAGTTGTATATTGGAGTTGGGTTGTTGTTCTTCAGTTCCATCCTTACTCTGTGCCATTCGTCGAGGTTGAAGTTCGTTTGGCTTAGCTTTATTTCAGGCTTTTTGGTCGAAGGTTTCACATCTAATCTTGGTATCATCTTCTTTAATAGTTCTTCAGTCTCTTCCTTCGCCTTCTTGGCTAGTTCAAAATTTGGATCAATCTCCAATGCTTTATTGAAGCATTTAAGTGCTTCCTCATGCCTTCCCAAATTGCCAAGAGCAACACCCTTGTTATACCAAGCCTCAGCGTCGTTTGGATCTATCTTCAATGCTCTGTCGTAGCATTCTAATGCCTCCTCATACCTTCCCAATTTGCGAAGAGCAACACCCTTGTTGTTCCAAGCCAAAGCGTCGTTTGGATCTATCTTCAATGCTCTATCAAAGCACTCTAATGCCTCCTCATACCTTCCCAAATTACCAAGAACAATACCCTCGTTATACCAAGCCACAGCGTCGTTTGCAATACCCTTTAAGACCCAAACGGGAGCGAAATTTGGATTAATTCTTAAAATACTATCAAAACACTCTATCGCCTCTCTAAACTTACCAGATTTAAGCAGATCAATGCAGTCCCTATCCTTCTTCTTTCCAAAGAACATATCAACCACCAAACTCCTCATTCCATCTCTCGTATCTATCCAAATCTTTTTTTGTCAACGGAGATTTAACCTTTTTGAAAGCTTCTTCAAAATCGCTCATCTCTAGGGGTCTAACCTTCAACTCACGTTTCTTCAACTCCTCAAAAGGGAGTTCAGCCAACTTGTACAGCTCAGGGTTTACATCTCTAACCATGACCCAAACAGCCTCCTGACATAGATTGGCAATGTCTCTACCAGAGTAAAACCTCTCAACACACATCTCGGCAATCTCATCCAACTTCAACTTTGATATGTTTAAACCTCTCGTGTGTATCTTAACTATCTCAACGCAAGCATTTTTATCTGGCAGAGGAACGTAAATCCTCCTTGGAAACCTCGAAAGAACAGCCTGATCCAAATCCCATGGTGTGTTTGTTGCTGCTAAAGTTAAAACCAAAATATCGCTCTTCTTATCCTGAAAACCATCCAATTCTGCCAAGAGAGTTGAGAGCATCCTCCTTGAAGCTTCGCTCACATCTCCACTCCTCGACAAACTCAATGCATCGAACTCATCTATAAACACTATAGATGGTGCCTTCTCCCTTGCAACCCGATAAAGAGATGAGATGAGCTTTGAGGATTCGCCAAAATACTTTGAAAGAACCTTATCAGCTTTGACGTTGAAGAAGGTTGCGTTCAAACTTCCGGCACATGCCGAAGCTAGCAAAGTTTTACCCGTTCCCGGGGGTCCGAAGAGCAATATACCCTTCCAAGGTTTTATGGATTCGGGTTTTTGAAGTCCAGCAATCACCACTGTCTCCATAAGCAACCTCTTAACCCCATCAAGACCTCCAATGTCCTCCCATTTAACCTTTGACTTTGCAATCAACCCCTCTATGTAACTTCTAAAATCTTCTCCTCCCTCAGCCTTCTCAACGATCTTATGTTTTCTCTCCTCCAAGCTATCGGCAGTCATCCTCCACTTCTCCCCCAACTTCAGATAGTATTCCCTCTCCCTGTAATCCTTCTTAGCAATCTCAAAGCAATACTTTGCACACTCCAAAGCCTTCATCCTTGCTGTCTTTAAGTCTCCCCTCACTTTGGCCTTCTCAAACTCCCTTCTGGCTTTGTTCAACATCATCATTAAAAACTCCGTTGCATCTATCATGTCTTCATCTAAATCTTTTCAAATAAAAATGTTGACAAATCATCTAAACTCCTTGAGTATCCTGTTGAGCAAGACCTTAAGTCGATTTGTGTAATCTTTATCTACGCTCCAACCGCTCTTCAATCTAAACTCAAGCTCTTCCAAGGCTTTTAGTAGATCGTCTAAATGTTGGGTTGTGTACAGTTTTAGGTCTTCAAGTATGCTGATGAGTTCAACTATTCCATCTAACTTCAGCTCCCTCCTCAATTCAAGCTCTCCAAATGCAGATTCAAGCTCCGCCAGCATGACGGCATATTTAACTAAGGTTTCTACGACTATCCGTTTGTTCTTATCTATCTCTTCCCGGCTTTTACTCTTCTTAAGTCTCTCCTTAGACTTCTTGAGGCTCTCCTTGAGCTTTTCAATCTCTTGAATTTTATCTAAATCTTTTATGAATTCGTCAACGCTTTGATATCTCAACTCCTTCCTCTTGGCAATCATCTTCATTATTATTCCATCGTATTTGCTTAGGGAGGAGTTGTGATGTGAAGGTGGCTTTGGAACGTATTTCTCGTCCGTGATCTTGCCGATGATTTCTTGTTCTGTGTATCCTTCGTAGGGCAGTCTTCCGGTTAAAAGCTCGTAGAAGATTAATCCCAACTGGTAGATGTCTGTTCTTTCGTCTGTTTTACCGTATTTACTTGGCATCACCTGTTCTGGGGAAGCGTATAATGGTGTGTAACCGAGTTTTGATGAGCCAGAGGTCAATGCCAACTTGGCGAGACCCCAATCGGTTATTTTTGGAGTAAGGTTAGATTTGAGGAGGATGTTGAGGGGTTTCAGGTCTCTGTGGACGAAGTTTTTGCTGTGAGCGTGTGATAATCCGAGAGCGATACCCTTAATGAGTTTTAGGGCGAGATCCTCTTTCACGGGTTTGGGATAGTTTTCTAGATCTCTGATAATTTTACCTTTGAGATTGACACCTTCTACAAACTCCATCTCAAGATGTTCGATAGGTATGTAGTCAGCATCAAACAGTTTAACGATGTTGGGATGGTTGAGGTTTAGCCAGACTGCCATCTCCTTTATGAAGGATCTCCTCATTCTCTCACTAGTTATTTTGGGTATTTTTACGGCTACAATTTTACCGTCGTTACGCTTGCACTTGAAAACCCTTGCAAAACCACCTTCCCCTATGAATTCAAGTGGTTGATATTTCGATAGTAAAACTTTGGGAAAATCTGGAATTGAATGTTTTGGTTTTTCTCTACTTCTGATTAAGAATACCCCTCCCAACACCATTAACATCAAGATAAATCCAATCCACAACGGTGTTGAGGATTGTGGGACAGGAGTTACGGTTGCAGTTGTTACGGTTGTTGGTATTGTTGTTACGGTGGTTGTTGGGGCAGTGGTTACTGGTATCATCCTCAACTTTGCATAAAGAGATATCGTTTCACCAGCAGAAACATAGACCGTTTCTGTGTAATCGTAATAACCATCCTTACTGATTTTAACTTCATGACTGCCTTCATTTAGTTCAATCGTCTTTGGCGTAGTCCCCATATATTTACCATCAATGTATAGCTCCGCATTAGATGGATCAGATGTTATCTCTACGTAACCTGTTTTAGATGTTGTAACAATATCAATGGTAGTTTGATTCATGACGAGATAAGCTATATTTTCGTTACCACTTAACATGTTTAAGAGATCTGAGATTGCTTGAGACCATACCTTGATATTTGCTTTACCAGGTTCATCTGATTTAATCTGAATCAAAGCAATTCCACTTTCATCTGTATATAAAACTATACTCTTACCACGGTTGTTCGTTAACTCTCTATTGTTCGTATTTACCTCAGCCAGATTACCAAGAGTCGTCGAAGCTGTCAACTTCGTTAGTGCTGCAGGTGTTCCAGCCAACTCTCCAAGCTCCTCAACATTCGGATAATAAACTCTCACTTTTATAAATCCTTTACACCAATCTTTGATGGAGCTTCTATCTCAATCGGATCATTTACAATAATTACTTTAGGTTGTGGTGAAAAACTCCAATAATTTTTATTGTAGGACTTGATAACGTCTTTCTCCGCAATCTCAAGTGTGTTCTTTATGTCCGTTCCATACATCGAGATAGATCCTGAAAGATCCACCAGCACACCTATGGGTATTTCTTCAGCTTTCGTAGATACAATTAGAATAGTTAATAAAATTAGCAGTAGCATTTTCATACTTCTATCGCCTCCAAAACGCTTTTCATAGCTAGCAAATCGAATAACTTTAAGTTCTCACCGTCAAGATAAACGGTATTATTTATGACTTTAGTATCATCCTTAACTTTGCGTGAATTAGATGTTCCATCATCGAAGATTGTTTTTGAGCAATTGTGGTATCTATCTTTGGTTATTTTAATTTCGTGGCTACATATCCCTAACCTTGTCTTTGGCATAATTCTCATAATACTGGTCTATATTAATGTTGTTCTTTACGTAACCTACGATGGTTTTTTTGATGTTAAAGAGATACATCCTTGTAATTACTGCTTATCACTATCAATCCAAACATAACTGTCAGTCTTATAGCTCCACTCTAGCTTGATTAAGTATCAAGGACTAACCAACGCTTGAGCATGATGACCATCGTTATGGTTGCTTTAAATATTATTATTTACGGTTTGTTACTTTTAGTATCACCTTTAGATTTTATACAAAATATTTAGCTTTTGCCATTAAGTTGATACGTCTGTTACTGGGTAACTTAAGGAGCAAAACTTAAGTATGGTCTATTTAGACTTCTCTTGTTATCTTACTCCTGTTACTTATCCCAAAATCCTCCTAACAGCTAAAAGATCGAGCTTGGATTGAGATCTTAGGATAGTTTTTAGGAGGTCGAAGAAGAGTATGTTTTCCCTAACCAAAAACCTCTTGGCGATTTCATCGATCGTATCACCTAAAACCTCGTCCTTTGCCACATCCCTCAAAGCAGAAACTACCTTCTCGTAATCAACTTCATATCTCTTACTCCCTATCACAACTTCATATCCAAGTTCCTTCAGAATCTTCAATCTCTGTTTGATCTCGTTTGTTCTGAGGTTGAGCATCTCTTTGCAGAAATCTTTTAAACGATTTTTGTTCTTTATAGCTTCAACTAAATAGACGGGCTTACCTCCGAAGTTTTCCCAAACAAGTTCAATCTCTTCCTTATTAAATCCATACTTCTTCAGGAACCCTTCAGTTGTTTTAAAATCGAAATCATCCACAAGCAAATACCTACATCTCCCTTGAAGCATAGCTTCAGAATAAACTCTCTCGATGAAAAGAGAGTCAGAAGTTACTGCAAAGACGTGACAACAGTGCAATTCCTTTGTCAAACGAATGAAGAGGTTGAAGAGCTTGTAAATTAGCAGTTCATCAACTTTCAAATCACCAATAACCTGCAACTCATCGACTATCAGCACAGGAACCTTCTTCTTGCATATTTCGGTTAAGAATGTCTCCAAATAAACGAAAACATTTTCCAACTCTCTCTCCTTGAAAATCTGTTTTAGCATCGACTTGGGTATTGGTATCTTTCCTTTTGGCGTAATAACTTCACTTGGTAAAAGCTGCAAAGCAAACCTTATGCACTCCTTCACACTCCTCCCTCGAACATCAAACAAAACCTTCAGGAAATCCTCCGATCTTTCAACGTAAATTCCCCTCAGGTTGATATAAAAAACTCTAAAATCCTTAGATAGCGTCTTTATCAGATAGCTAATGAGCTCCGTCTTCCCCGAATTGATTGGACCATAAACAAAGGTTATCAAATCTGGTCTCGAATTCAGGATCCTCATAAATTCCTCAATCTCTCTCCCTGTCATAAAACTCAATTTCAAGCATTAATAATATGAAGAATTTATCGATTTAAGATTTTTTATGCAGGATAAACTTTGGTTAACGGTTAACATCGTTTCAGTTGACGGATGAACGCTCACTGTGATGATCTTGTTACGTGTTAAAAATCACTAACTTAATTATAAATATTAATTTTTTAATTATTACCTAAGAAAAAAGTTGACTGAACTCACTCAATATTCAAACTAAACTACCAAAACTTAAAGGCTCGACATTACCTATATAACTACAAAAGCTCTGAATATGTGGGTAATTACTCAGATCTGCCGTAATTCGTCGATCCTAGCAACAACCACCGTGATATTGTCTCTACTTCCAGAGTTCAAAGCCTCTTCAACCAACTCTTTGCAAGCCCTCTCAGGCTCAAACTTCATCACGATCTCCCTAATCTTATAGTCTCTAACGTAATCGTGCAGACCATCTGTGCTTAAAAGCAAAACTTTCCCCCTAAGATCGACCTCATAGACGTCAACCTTCAAATCCTCCTCCAAACCTATAACCCTCGTAACTATGTTTCTGTATGGATGCTTAAATGCTTCCTCCTCGGTAATTATTCCGGAATCCAAAAGCTCCTGAACGTAGCTGTGGTCTTTCGTGTGCCAAATTCCACCATCTATCACGTAAGCTCTGCTATCACCAACGTTTGCTATTATCCCCTTAAAATCTTTTACAATGCAAGCCGTCAAAGTCGTTCCCATATTCGTCCTTCTAACTTTATTCTGGAAGAGTATCTCGTCGTTTGCCTTCTCAAAACCTCTAACCAACAGATCCCTCAAATCTCCGTCGTGTCTCTTCAAAGTTTCTTTAAGCTCTAGTATCGCAAGGTTACTTGCAACCTCTCCAGCCTCATGCCCTCCCAATCCATCTGCAACTGCAAAAACGTAAAAATCTTTAATTTTCTCTATCAGATAGGCATCTTCGTTGTTCTCCCTCCTCCCCTTAACACTCAAACCAAAATACATCATGACACAACTTTGAGCAGATATCTAACCTCATCTATCAGATCTTCATCCGGTTCGGGTTTGTTGGGAGCATTTAGGTATAAAACCCTGATTTGCTCTATAACCCTCTCTATTTTACCTCTAACTTCTGATTTAGCCTTATCTCTAGCCTCCTCAAGCCTCGATAAAGCTGTAACAAGGTCACCACTCTTAACAGCATACAGACTTAGCTCAACTAGCCTTCTAACCATGGTTCCATAATCCTTAGTCAATTTAAGGCTCAATCCGTATTTTTCCTTCACGAATTCATAAATTACCTCTCTGAATTCCCTTGCATTTGGTCTATCTTCTGGTTTTTCAGACAAACACCTGAAAATTAGATCGTCCAGCATATCGATTCCCAAAGGTTTTGGATTCCTTCTATCTGGTAAATATCCAGAGATCATCTCATAAAAAATCAAACCCAGCTGATATACGTCTGATTTCTCGTTGTAATCTTTTGGAGATTCTGGAGGAAGATATGCGAGAGTTCCGCCTTTAATTCCACTTGAACTCTTACTTTTTGCCAATCCGAAGTCAGTAACCTTTGCTTCGCCTAAGCTTTCATCGATTAAGATGTTACTTGGTTTTAAATCGCAGTGGTATATGCGTTTTGAATGTGCATACTCCAAAGCCCTCGCAACATCAAAGGCAATCTTGCAAGCCTCAAGGATGTCGAGCTTTCCCTTCTCTTTGAGCAGTTTTTCAAGGCTTTTACCTTTCACGTATTCGAGAACAAGATGAGGCGGATTTACACGGGGTTTTACGAGCTTTACTATGTTCCTGTGATTTAGTTCCCTCCACTTCTCAACTTCGTTGAAGAAAAACTCTTCATCTTCTTCGCTCGATAATCTTGGGACTTTTATAGCGTAAACGTTACCTTTTTCATCGAAAACCTTGAAAACGTCTGCGAAACCACCGCTACCTATGTATACAACTTTACCATAAATTCTTTTAAGCTCTTCCTTAACCCTTTCAACCGGTGTCAGTTCTTCAGGAGATGTCTTCTCTATGCCAACCTCTATATCTTCAATTCTTTCGATTTCAACATCGACACCCTCAACCTTAAACATCATGTTTGTTGCTCTTGTCACATTTCTACTGCAAGCATCGATCAGTCTGTTTATGTAATCTATCTTGGACAAAACCTTGAGATTTGTAGCTTCATCCGAAACCTCGTTTAAATAGCTCCATATGGATCTGTATTTCTCCTTTGCTTCGTAGTATTTCCCTTCATCAAACAGTTTTTCAGCGTCTCGCATCTCCATCTCAGCCTTTTTAATCATCGCAGTGATTAAACCATCTGAAGCCAAAGCCTTCAGTTCGTTTAACCTCTCTTCATCCATATCCTGTTCTTCAAGCCAGCCCAGAATCCTCCTAAACTCTCTCTCAGACTCTACTGGATCCATCTTAATTGCATTTTCGATCATCAACCTACCCTTTCCAAATATGCACGATTTTATGCTTACTTTTACGCTCTCTATGGCATTCTTCAACTTCTCAGCTTCCTCAAAACCTCTTCTCTCAGCAATTTCCAAGGCAAACATGTATCTCTCAAGACCCTTCTCATAACTTTCCCTTGCCCGATCAAACTGTGAACTCTCAAGGAGTCTGTTACCATCCTTCACAAAGTCCTTACCCTCCTCTATCGCATCGGCCATCCTCTTCCAGTCCCTAGATATCTCAGCCTTCTCCATGTTCTGGTTTATAGTTTCTATCACCCTATCTACAGCTTCAACCGTTTCGCTGTCCCCCCTCTCCAAAGCTAATGTTTTTGCCCTCTCATACTCTTCAGCACTTTTCTGCCACAGTCTTATGGCTTCATCATAATTCTTGGCTTCAAAATTCTCCTTTGCCCTTTCAAAAATTTCCTTGGCACTTTGTAAGATGTAGTCCGGTGTTGGTTTTGCCAGTATCTCAGCCTCCTTTAGGAGTCTCTCGGCTTCCTCAAATTCTCCACTTTTAATTTTTGATAGAGCTTCTTCCTTTATTTCTTCAGCCTCATCTGGTTTTGATGCCGGAAGTCTCTTCTCTATAAGTTTCTCCACCTCTTCAACCTTGGATAACAGCCTCTTCCAATCTGATATTGATTTTCTAAGCTCTTCGAGTTTTGATCTCGCCTTGTCAAAATCTCCAGATTCAACAGATTTTACTATTTCCTTCACAATACTCTTTGATCTTCCATCCCTAGGTTCAAACTTCTTGAGTTCATTCACTATTTCGATCTCTTCTATGGCTGATTTTTCAGCCAGTTCGACGTATTCGAGAGCCTTTAACAGGTTATCACGCTTAAGTTCTACTATTGCTTTTGAGACGTATGACTTGGCAGTATTCAAGCGGTTTATTGGATATGCTGGATAATTTTGAAATATTTCCTCTAACCTATTAAGTTTTTCCTCCACCTTCGACAGCTCTTTCATATTATCCCCACTTTAAGATTTCGTTCATTCTTCTAATTAAATATTCTTTCTTCTCTTCGTAAGCTTTACGTTCTTCTTTTTTCTTTTTGTAGTAGGGTTCTATAGCAAACGAGATAACTAAAATGACAATAATTGCCATTCCAATATTTATGAAAGTGTCAATGCTATTTGTGTATAGAGCTATGGGAACACAAGTTGAGATTACGAGCGAAATAAAATATTCTATCCAAAGGATATTGTCTTTTTGTATATAATCCCACTCATTGCCATTATCTATATCATCTATATTTCTAAATATACCATACGCCAAAAAACAACATAACAAGATAAGTGTATGTATAGCTACGACACCTACTAAACCTCCCACACCTAATAATGTAATTTTTTTGATGAGATATTTAAGAGTATCTAAACCACATACATTTACTGCAAAACCAATAAAAAGCGTTATTCCACCCGTTGCTGATATTGTTATTATTGAAGTTGCGAGTGCTGGTGTGAGTGAAGATTTAATATTAACACACTCTTTACTCATTGTCAATAATCTAACTGATATTATGAATGGTAAAATTCCAGACAAAGCGTAAAATATTTTGTGGTGGATGTAACTGCTACTTATATAATAGTGACTTCCTACTATAAGACCAAAACCTATAACAAAAAGTGCAGTCAGGAAAATATACCCCCATATCTCATCTTCCGATCTCTCACCCCTCATAAAATCACCACTTTAAGAGTTCCGCCCTGTCAAGACCGCCCTGTCAAGACAACAATAAATTATAAATAGTAGAAATACAACTTATGAGACCAAATTTAGCTCAGCTGATGCATGAAATCGAAGCTAGGAAAATTTTTAAGAGGAACAGAAAAGATGTAAG
>QMZE01000015.1 GCA_003663025.1 Archaeoglobales archaeon | reverse complement strand
CTTTACCATTAGCATAAACTTTTTCAACAAAGCAATTTCATTGCATTTTTATCTTTATTGAGTATATCATATATAAGCATAAATACATTTCTATGCCTATCTTTTAGTAGCCTTAGGCTTTCTCTAATATCTTTTCCAAGTAAATAATCCTCTATCAAACGATTTAATATATCTAGAACGACTTCAGCATTATCACAAACAAATTTAACAGCATCTATAAATCCTTCTGGAATTTCGTCTTTTTCTTCTTCCATGATATAGAGAATTTAAGTCAAGATATTTAAGATTATCAAAATTTTTATTCTAAAATTTTAATAAAAATTATAGAATCTCCAACTCCTTCAGCTTTTCCTCCGTAGGTCTTCCATCAACCCAACCTCTGAGCTTGTAGTATTCCTCCTTCATCTTCTCAAGTTCAACAACTTGCCCCTTTGCAACACCCTCTGGCATAGGCTCTTGCAACAACCTCCTTGGAAGTGTGTCGTCTTTGCCATCAAATCCAAACTCGTTTACTATCAACCTCTCAAGGTTGTATATCCTCTCACCTATCTTCATGAGTTCCTCTGCACTCAAGTCCCAGCCCGTAACAGCTGAAAGTAACTTTGCATAATCCTCAACACCTAATGCAAACGTTGAGAATAGACAGTTGACAGTTGAATTTACAACACATGTGAAGTCTTGGAACGTCTTAACCCACTGTGCCTTTCCTTCTATCGTAAGTGGATCTATCTTCTCAGGAATACCCAGTATCTCGGGTGAGATTGTGTAACCTGTTACATGGCATCCTCCTCTGTTTGCAGTTGCATACGTCAAGCCAATTCCCTTGGCCCCCCTTGGATCGTAAGCTGGCATCTCCAACCCTTTAACACTCATAGATAGATCTGGTGCTCCAAATATCTCAGCCAACCTCTTACTACCCAAAGCTAAATACTTGCCAAATCCAGCCTTGTATGCAGTCCTCCAAACAGCCTCAACCATTGCCACAGCATTTCCAAACCTTAGATCCAAGCCCTCCAAAACTTCATCTGGAATGTAACCCTTCTCCCTCAACTCCATGGCACATGCAATTGTTGAACCCATGGAAATTGTATCCAAACCCAACTCATCGCAGAGGTGGTTTGCCTTTACTATTGCATCAAGTTCAGTAACTCCAGTTGCGTTACCCAAAGCCCATATAGATTCGTATTCTGGTCCCTCACTGTATGTTATCTGAAAACATCCTTGCTTGACAGCTGTAACCCTTCCACAACCAATTGCACAACCCCAACACGAGAGATTCTTGATCAGATACTTCTCAGATAAGGTTTCACCACTTATCTTATCAGCATCTGGATTGACACCAGTTTGCCAATTCCTAAATGGTAGAATTCCAGCATTGTTGATAATGTTTACAAGAATTGCTGTTCCATACTTTGGCAATCCCTCTCCAGTTACGGGGTTTGTCTTGATCTTGTTCATAGCCTCCTTTGAAACTTCATCAAACTCATCTGGCTTTGCTGGCTGTGGTCTCTCATCTCCACCCACAACTATTGCCTTAAGCTTCTTTGAACCCATCACAGCTCCAACACCTGTCCTACCAGCAGCTCTATGTTCATCGTTCATTATGCATGCAAACAGGACTTGATTTTCACCAGCTGGTCCAATACATGCAACACTGCATCTCCTCCCAACCTTCTTCCTCAAAATCCTATCAGTATCAAACACATTTTTGCCCCACAAATCTCCAGCAAATCTTATCTCTGCTGTTCCATCTGTAACCTCCAAATAGACTGGTTCATCAGACTTCCCCTCTACAACAATTGCATCAAATCCTGCAAACTTCAAAAATGGACCCCATCTCCCTCCAGAATTTGCACTTGCAATGGAACCCGTCAGTGGTGATCTCAAAGCCATCACGTGATACCTTCCAGACTCGGGAAATCCAGCTACACCTGTAGCTGGACCCGTAGCAAATATCAAAACGTTCTCCTCACCAAGTGGATCTATATCTCCTGGAGACAAACCCATCTCCTTGTAAGATTGGAGATAATCGTATAACAACCTTACAGCGTAACCCTTTCCACCCAGATACTTCCTTGCAATATCCATATTTGTCTTTTCAACCTTAACAGTTTCATCGCTCAGATTCACCTTCAAAATCCTACCCATGTATCCCATGAAGTGTATTAAAAAAATAGATATAAAAGGATTTCCAAATGTTTACACGTGCATAACGTTTCTGAGGAAATCAATCTCAAATCTAACTGGATCTCTTGAAAAATCTTCAACTATCTTCTTAGCTTTTAATTTTAATTCACCCAAGGATTCAACGAACGAAAAAACTAGCTTTCCAAATTCTGTCTTTGGCTTAAATTTGTAAATCTTAAAGACTGGTGTCATTAGATTTATTATGCTTATGACAATCTTGAAACGATAGTTTCTATCGTATTCCACCAACCTCTCACCAATTTCATTCGCCCTCTTGCAATCCAAACTGCATGGATAGAAGTTTGTTGTAAATAAAGATTTTATCTGATTTGGCTCTGGATAAGACCTCAAGAGATCTTCAAAAACTCCCCTTTCAATGCATTCCACTATCGTCTTTTTTTCAGGATTCTTTCCATCAACCTTCAATCTTGAGAATTTACGGATGCAACATTCGGGGTATCCAAGTAGTTTCCCTTCCAACTCTATCATCCTCCTCAAGTTTCTCAAGTTGATTTCACATTCAAGCTTCTCAATTCTCCTTAGTATTCTCAGAGATTTTTCACAATCCTTGCAAACGTATGTTGAAATCCTATTGCTGGGCTTTAACGTGATTGGATCAACAACCCAAGCGTATGTAAATACTGAGTATCCCAGACTCCTAAGCTCATACACCTCACGACTCTCAATTAATATTGGTTGAACACAGTTTGAGACTCCAGATTTTATCCTGACGAGATCCAAGGAGAGTGATGGGTTTAGCATTGAGTGCAAAAAAATCAAAAGGTTTAAAACATTTCTAACAACTTTCATCATGAACATCATACTGTTGGGTCCTCCAGGTGGAGGTAAGGGGACACAGGCAAAAAAGATTGTTGAGAAGTATGGAATACCACACATAGCAACTGGAGACATATTGAGGGATGCTGTTGCAAAGGGAACTGAACTTGGGAAGAAGGCTAAGGAGTATATGGATAGGGGTGAACTTGTTCCAGATGAGATAGTTATTGGGATTGTTGAGGAGAGGTTGAAACAGCCAGACTGTGAGAAGGGATTTCTCTTGGATGGATTTCCAAGAACTTTGAAGCAGGCTGAAGCCTTGGATGATATGCTCAAGGGTTTGAACAGAAAGATAGATGTTACGATATACATAGACGTTCCAGAGGAGGAGGTTGTTAGGAGGATTGCAAACAGGAGGAGTTGTAAGAGGTGTGGAGCAGTTTATCATCTAATTTATGCACCTCCAAAGGAGCCAAACAAGTGTGACAAGTGTGGTGGAGAGCTTTATCAGAGAGATGACGATAAGGAGGAGACTGTTAGACAGAGGTTTAAGGTTTACATGGAAAACACTGCACCTCTAATTGAATACTATGAGAAGAAGGGGTTACTTTATAGGGTGGATGGGACGAAGAGTATAGATGAGGTTTGGTCTCAGATAGAGGATGTTTTGAAGAAGGTTGCAAAATAATTTTTTAAATTTTATGAATACACAAAGTTAATTCTGATACCTCTTTTAGGTGACTGTTTGGTTCAGGGTTGTTTCTCTGGTTTATATTCAAATCCTTTGTCACTGGTATGTTTAGCTTTTGGTGGATCCTTTAGATTTCTCATGGCTTTATACACTTACCTTTTGACAAAGAAGTATGGTAGTTATAAATGGATGAAAACACATCATGAACGTGAAACTTTCCCAATACCCTACAAAGAAGTGTTTGAACTCTGCTTAAGAGTAATAGATGCAGAGTTCAGGGGGAAGATAGAGAAAGGGGTAAAATAACGGTGAGGAGATTACCAAAAATCCCCTCTTGGAAGTATATAAACTTAATAACAATCGATCTGAAGAAAATAAACGAAAGCAAAACTTTGATTAAGATTTCAAATGAGCCAATGTATCACAGTTTATCCTTTTATTTTGGTGATAACTTGGAAAATGTTTAGGAGATAATATTTCGTCTTCCATTCAAGAAGAACAAAGACACAACATGATAACATGAACAGCTTTCAGAACTGACCTTTTAGCAGTAATGGAACAAAAAACCTTTTGCTTGGAATTCAACTAAACTTTTTCCTGAAATCCTTAGAATTTCAGATTAAGGCTTTTTAGAGCTTCAATAATCCATATAATGTTCTCACAATACTTAAGCACTTCCTTAAATGGTTACAAGTCAGTTTTCTGTTACATACACTCTCATCAGAATTAACTCGTCCCTCTCTGCTGAATAGCTTTTTGTTTGCTTTAACAACTGTTTGCTATAAGATTCTCTCCTTTTTTTCCATAACAATAGTAATTCCTCTTCTATCTTTTTTATCTTGTAGATATAAAATAGATGCAATTCTAATAAAATTCTGACTCCTAAAATTGTCTGCTATACTAATTTATCCACTCAGGCATCTTGTCTCTCTCGAATCTGTTTAAGGAACTGAGAGTGCTTTAATCAATCGAGTGGATCGATTCTAACAACTTCTTTGATCCCGTTAAAGACATGATCAGTTGATGGAATTCTTTCTCCTTCCAAAATCGCATGTGCCAAGTGAATTGAGTCAAAGATGTTTAGCTTGGGATATTTGGACAAAAGTTCCGTAGATTTTGTAAGAACTTCTTTCGTTAATGATAGAATTCTTAGTTTAAGTGATTCAATTCTCTCCATTACCTTAATTGCTTCCCCTCTGCTCTCCTCTCTTAGTAGAACGATTTGACATTCAACAACGGTGATTGCAGATGTGCTGAGATTCTCATATATTTCCGAAAGTTTACGCCTAACAATATCTTTAAGCCAATCTCTCTTCTTAATCTGCGAAAGAACTATGTCAGTGTCGAGATACACCTTTTTCCCTCATTTCAAGTCTTTCTTTGATCATTTCGTATGCGTAATCTTCAGCCAGCTTGTGAATCTCCTTCTCAAAAAGAATAACAAGTCTCGCCCCGTATCTCAAAACTTCAGACCTTGATGAGAATATTCCCCTCTTCACCAATTCATTGATTTCCTCCACGAGTCCCTTCGGGAGAGATACAGGAATTATTTCCCTTTCCTCACTCATCGATACAATTCTTATCTTATACAATTGTATATAATCCTTTAGTTCAGTTTTCCTCTATTCGAAATTAGTTGTGCAGAATAGGAATTCTAAGTTCTTTAGGTTTTTCATCGGATTTCATCCTAAAAATGGAGTAGAAACGACAACGATTAAGCAATACCAAGCCAACTTAGGACAATGTTTCTTGGACTGCTTTGATGAAACTCATCTTACTCTTGAGACTTTTCAGATGCCCATTTGGTTATCCTCTATGATTTTGTTGAGGTTTTTAAAGGGATACCTTTTGATGTAATCTGATGGAGAGATTCTATCACCGTCAAATCTCTTTCTTTTTTGGAGAGCTTCCAGAAGAAGTAGATGACTATACCACAAATCTTTATTTCTTCCGACACCCTACTCTTTCAAATCTTGGATCTTTTATGTTATCACGTCCACACTACAAATTTAGTAAAGTTTAAGTAGAGAAAAAGTATAAGAAATCTGGTGACAAAATCATATGTCCAAGTTGGCTTGGCTAATGAAGCTTGAGAATTTGGACAACTTCAAAACAATTTTGTTTGTCCTTATCATAATTGGTTACTTTGTTTTTTCGTTCTTATTTGCAAGAGAAATTTACAAAGAAGCGTGGTGGTTGATGTGAGGATAATTCTTGTTTTATCTTTATTACTAATAGTAGTAGGATGCATACAACCAAAAGCTCAGATAGAGTATGGAGTAAAATATGATGCAAAAGTAATAGATGTGATTGATGGAGACACAATAGTTGTTCAATTTCAAGATAAAATCGAAACCTTAAGGATTCTTGGAGTGGATACCCCAGAAATATCTAGAAAAAATAATCCTTACGAATATAAAACAAACAATCTTGAATGTGTTAGAGATTGGGGATATAAGGCTAAGGAGTTTACAAATTCTATGCTTAAAGGGAAAAACGTGCAGATAGTATTTGATGAAAGGGCTGGTTTGAGAGATTATTTTGGTAGATTACTTGCTTACGTTTACATTAATGGAAAAGACTTTGGAAAGATGCTTATTGAGAATGGATACGCAAGAGTTTATGTAGAAGGAGAATTTTTTAAAGAGAGTGAATATATAAAGGCTGAGGAGAGTGCGTTGAATTTTAGAAAGGGTGTTTGGAGTTGTAGAGAGGTTATTCAAACTCCAACGCCAACTAAATCTATCAAAGAAACACCTCCACTCACTCCTACTCTCATCACAGAGAAAGGTAACTTAACTGAAGAGTGCAAACAGTATATAGCAAGATATTTAGGAGAAAAAGTAGGTGATAAATACTGCTTTACTGATTCTACTGCTAAGAAAGTAAAATTTTGGACTCCAACAGATGAGGAACAATTAGGATCAACAGTTGATGCTGTTACAACAATAGCTATCTTTGGAGGATACAGCTACGAAGACCCGATCAACAAAACAGGCAAGATAACAGCAGATACTTTAAAACAAAAGAATGGTGGAAATGCCCTTACTAACGATGATATCGTATGGATAGCCAATCATTCAGATGGTGATGCTAAATACTGCTACACTCCCACTATAAAATAAGACTACCTTACAATTTTTCAAAGTTACAATATTCGTGACTTTCAAACTGCTGTATGCGGTAAACTTCGAAAGAATCTTAGCATTTTCTTGTCGTTGAGTATAAATTGCTATTTCCCCATTTAGATTTAGCTTGTGCTACGGGGGCAAACTTTAAAAGGGATTTGAAAGACTGATGTTATGCCCGGTATAGTTCCCCACAGGCACTGCTTGGTTTGTGGTAAGGCGATAGAACCAGATAAAAACTTCTGCAGCGACGATTGCAAGGTTGCATGGGAGAAGGAGAGAAAGAGACAGAGAAACTTCTCCCTGATGATGCTAGCACTCCTCATGATACTACTATTCTTCATCATCTTCACTCCCCGCTAAATCCATAGCCTTCAAAATTATTTCAACAATCTCCTCAGGCTTAAACTTACCCGAATTTATTGCTATGTGATATATTCCAATGTCGTCTATGTCTATGCTGTAATACTTCTGATACCTCCTCTTTTCAATCTCCTCCCTCCTCTTAGTCTCAACTCTAGCCCTTCCAAGCTCTATACTCTCCCTTTTTGCAATCCTCTCATATCTCACATCTGGATCCGCATATATCCAAACCTTGAATGCATCCTTGATCATCCAACCTGACAATCTACCCTCAACAACAACATCCCTCTCCCTCTCAGCCAACTCCTTCTGCATCCTGTCGATGTAGAGATCTATCTCTGGATTCTCATCTGCATACTTACTGAACTCCTCCAAAGTCATCCCTCTCTCAATTGCAAGCCTCCTAAATACTTCTCCAGCAGATATAAGTTTGTATCCAAGTTTTTCAGCCAAAAGTTTGGCAACTGTTGTAGTTCCACTTCCAGGTAACCCAGATATCGTTACCTTCATCCTATCACTCCTGCAAAACCCTCCTAAATATCTGTCCAACAGCAATAGAACAAAGTATATACCAGAATATCCACCAAGTAAAGAGTGGGAGCATGAGGTAGTCACTAACATGAATCTCCCCGGAGAATGGGATTGTAACGTTGAAATGGCTCGTTGCATTAACACTCCACATTGGATAAAACGTGGGCAGATTTTGAACGTTGTATATAACATACCACAACCAAATCCAAATTGGAATCGTTACAACGACTGTGTAAAACATAGTTCTAAAGTTCATGTCCATAAGTTCAGCCTGAAGCCTCTTTATATCATCCTTCTCCTTCTCCAACTGCTTTAGCAAAAACTTATTGTTCTCCTTAACAGCCTTGAAGTATCTCTTTTGATATTCCGCTATCTTCTGCTGTGCAAACTTCATAAATTTGTAATCTACGGTGAATCTCTGAATTAGGGATGAGTATAATGCTGTGAAGCTTGCAAGGATAAATATAACAATGTGAATCTTTCCAAATCCCAAGAGTGGATGCAATATTGGATCTACAGCTTGAGCCATGCCAAGTCTGAAGGATGGAAAGAATATACCAATGAAGAATGCAATCCCCAGTATCATTATAACATTTTGAACTACCTTCTTCATCACTCCTCACCCAAGAACTTCCTGATCATTGGATGCATCTCGGTTAACCTCTCCCTTGCAAGATCCTCATAGTAACGATAGGCTATACTGACAGCCAAAAGCAAACCTGTCCCACTGACGTTTCCAACAGTTCCAAGCATGTTGGCAATCAACGTTAAAATCCCTATCAATGCACCTCCCAAAATTGTAACCTTTGGTATGTATCTGCTGAGTATCCTTTCAAGAACCTTTGGAGACTTCCTAAATCCAGGTATCTGTAATCCAGACCTTGAAATCTGATCTGCAACAGTCTTTGCATCCATACCACTCGTCTCAACCCAGAATATTGCAAAAAGAATTCCACCTACTATGAGTATAATGGCATCGATTAGCAGGTGTAGGTATATCATGAAATCTGGCATATCCGCAAAGTATGGGGCTAGGGAATTCCTGTTTGGATCCTTTACAAAAGATGGAACCCAGTCGTATGGACTATTAACTGGTGACAGTAGATACATCAATCCAGAGATTGGTTGTGATGTTTCAGGAGCGTATTCACCCAAGAATGTTACACCGTTCTGATAAAGGATCAAACCCAATATAACTATGTTTGCCTGCAAGGCTCTGACAAATATCATTGGCAACACACTTGCGTATATCAACTTTATTGGAAATCTACCCCTGGCACCCCTAACAAGCTGATGTGCAAGTGGTATCTCAACCCTCGTCCCCTCAGCAAGCACAACAAGGAATATTATGACTATCGTAGTTATCAAAGCAAGTATACCTCCATCTATGAGTAGTGTGACCAAACCGTTTGCAGATAGTAGGTAATCCAGTGGATAGTTTTGGAATAGGTAAACGAGTCTTGGAAATACACCTGGAGGCATTCCACCTCCTGGATTGAACCAGTTGAAGAGACCAATGGTTATAGCTTGGGATATGCTTGCCAGTATGAAAAGACTAACACCACTACCAATCCCCCACTTTGAAACAACCTCATCCATGTAAACTATCAAAACTCCACCTATGAAAAGCTGAATGAATATCAGGAAGGATATAACTGAGGGAGATATTCCAAGTGCATTTGCAACATCTACATTTGGTCTTAGGAACCCTCCAGCAATTTGAGGTATAGCCTCAAGTGCTATCATTACAAAAACGAGAAACCTCTGGAAATCCTGATAAACAGCTCTGTCATCTGGATTTGTCAAATCCAATCTGATTATCCCAGCACCAACCAAAAGCTGTAAAACTATCGATGCTGTAACTATTGGACCTATACCCAAAGCAAGAATTGAGCCGGTGGCACCAGCAAAGAATGCCCTGTATTGGGCAAATATGTCAATGGAAGATGGATCCAATCCAAATACTGGGACGTTTGTAAGTATGAAGTATAGGAGTAGTATTGCAATTGTCCATCCAAACTTCTCTTTAAATGGAACGTGTCTCTTAGGTCTCTCAACACTTGGAATCCTCTCGAAGTATGGTTGGAGGGATCTTATAACATCGTTTAAATCCATAACTCACACCTGAACAACCCTACCACCAACCTCCTCAACCTTCTCAATTGCCCTTGGTGTTGCCCTCTCAACCTTCACCTCAATCTTCTTTGTAACGATACCACCACCCAAAAGCTTCCTGTATCCCAAAGTCGAAAGATCCACGATGTAAATGTCATCAACCTTCTCAGCCAACCCCAAATTCACAAGCCTATCAACTATCTCATCCAAGTCTGAAACGTTCAGATCTGGACGGGTGTAGAGGAATCTGTATGTGTATTCGTCAAGTTTCCCTTCCTCTTTCAACTCCCTAAGTTTCCTCTTGAGGTGATCCCTCTGAGGTCTCGTGAATCCGTGCTTACCAAACTGATACAAACCCATCTTTGCAAGCTTTATAAACTTGATGTATTTGTGCTTGTGCCTTCCAGCATTTCCCCTACCTCCCCTACATCCAGCCCCCCTATTCCTATCGTTCCTACCCTTGCCATGTGTCCTTGAACCTCTAAACTTCTTAACCTTCTTTTTCACACAATCACCTCATCTTGTATAGTAACTTGCAAATATCCCTCCCATGGTAACCCAAGCTACCCATTGGATGATGCCACTTGATGTTTTTAAGTCCTCCCCTAGGTGGATGCAATCTGAAGACTGGCTTTAACCCTGGAACATCCCTCAGACTTACCTTACCATCAAATACAGCCCTTGCAAAATCCTCTATCGAATCGTAACCAGTCTTCTCCCTTATGTAGTCTTCCGTCAAAGGTTTGTTCCCAACCAACCTACCCCTGTTCCTCAACAGCATTGCCAAGGTTTCAGCATCTATCTCACCAAAGGCAACGTAATCCTTCACAATCTGCAACATCCCCCTGTAAGATGGTGTGTCTGGAATTACTACACAGTGATACCTCTTGTGTAACCTAAGCATAGCCAAAGTATCCTTGATCTTTCTTGCAACCCCAACCTGACCCCTCAACCTCACAACAGCAATCAGTCTGTTGTTCTCCATACCCTCACCTCTTTATGAATATCGTCTTCTTTAGAGCATCAAAGGTTGCTTGTGCAAAGTTTATAGTTGTCTTCGTCTGTCCCCTTGCAAAGGTCCAAACATCCCTGACACCAGCCAACTCAAGAACCTTCTTTGCAACTTCACCAGCAACAATTCCCAAACCCTTTGGACCTGGCATCAGGGTTACCCTAACACTACCACACGATCCCGTAACCCTGTATGGAATTGAATGGGGTTCACCACAACCACACTCCCAAGAACCACAACCCCTCTGAACCTTGAAAATGTTTAGCTTTGCATCGTTTATTGCCTTCTGAATTGCTGGAGCAACTTGAGAAGACTTCCCAACACCAACTCCAACAAACCCATCCCTGTTCCCAACGACAACCGTCACCCTGAACTTCGTCCTCCTACCACTGTCTGTCATCCTCTGAACCATTGAAATCTCAAGAACCTCATCCTCCAAATTTGGAAGTAGTGCATCAACTATCTCAGGTTCCTTCAAAGGCAAACCACTTGCCAAAGCATCATCCATAGTCCTAACCTTACCCTCATAAACCAACTTTCCCAACCTCGTCCTTGGTGTCCAACCTTCAATCATGACCATCACCAACTATCCTACCCTTCACATCTTCAACGTGTTGAGGTAAATCCGTTGGCTTCAATCCCCTCCTCTCATACTCACCAAAGAGATCGGGTCTCATCTCGTAATACTGAGCTATGTGCTCACCCATTATCCTGTAATCGTCTGGCAACACATCTGGATCGTGAGGAACATTCAATCCACCTTCAACTGCACCTCTCAAGACTGCAAAAACCCTACCACCCCTAGTAGGTGTGTGCAGACCAATGTCAAGAATTGCCTCACCAATACCCCTCTTCAAAGCCTTCTTTGCAACGAGCAATCCAGTTAGATAGCAGGCTGGTGTGTTGTTCAAATCTCCCATCCACCCATACATCCTCAACATTCCTGAATCTACACCAATCAAAACCCTGTCACCCTTGGAATTGTATTCAACAATCTGAGCTACAACACGCTTGTTTGTAATTCTAACAACCAACCTTGGCTTTCTTGAAAGTAGCAACTTTAACCTCTTCCTGTAATTTGTCTTTCCCTCCCTCCTCCTTCTGTATGGAACCTTGTATCTCGCCCCCCTAGCCATTGTGTCACCTCAACTGTTCTATGTATGATTCGAGGTGTGATACACTCCTAAACTCACCTCCCTTGGCTTTCCTATACAGTATCCTGTAAGTTCTCCTGTCTATCGCACCACTGTCCCTAAGCTCTCTTAGCTTCCTCCTCAAAGCCCTTATCCTTATCATCCATGCCTCCTTCCTTGAAAGTCTTGCAGTCTTCTTACCCTTTCTACTTCCATGTCCCCTTCTCCTCCCCTTTCTCCTCTGCATCTTCCTGTAGTTTATCCTAACCCTACACACACCCTTAACAGGCTTCCTTTTTATGACTCCCTTCTCAACAAGTTCCCTTACGTCATCCTTTGTTGCTGCTGAAGATATTTCATCCAAAGCTGTGGGATCAAACCAAACCCTGTTCATACCACACTTCAATATTTCAGCAGCCAACCTCCTCTGCAACCTCAGATCCATGTCATCACCCCTTTGAATTTAGAATCTTTATACCCATCTCCCTAGCCTTCTCTTCAATCT
>QMZE01000014.1 GCA_003663025.1 Archaeoglobales archaeon | reverse complement strand
CCTATAAAAACATCTTGGGTTGCAGTACTAGGTACTTTGATAACAATTCTCCTAACTTCCATCTCATCCATAAAAAGTGGTCGTGGTGTAGTGTTAGCTATAATTGTTATTGTGTATATTCCCCTACCAGCCGATATGAATCTAGCATAATGACATAGTATATCCATACTCCTCTCTATACAATCAAGCTTATCCTGATGTTCAAGATAGCATGACCATAATCTATCTAGCCCTTCTACTACTCCTTCATACCATTCTGGTGGTATGACTACTCCTTCTATAGGTGGTGCAATTCCTACGAATGACATCTCGTATCCCCTCACATATAGTATAGTTTATTATGTATATAGTCTTCTCTACATTTAAACATTTTATCCATAGTGCTAAAGAGATTTGCCGCCAGATCAAATCCAATTTCAAATGCTTCATCTTCATTAATACCATATAATCTAGTTAAAACCTCTTTGAGGTATAGAGTTGTTAGTAGACAGAAAAGCGGTTCTGCACTTCCATGTTTCTTCTTAAATTTCACTATATCCTTAGCTAACTTGATATAGACTCCCTTTAGTCCCCATATTAGCGATCTAATCGATAGTGAAATAGAATATTTAATTCTATTTATCTTGTATAGAGTCTTAACTTTCTTCTTTTTCATTTACATTCCCCTCTCCCATAGTTGTTTTAGTTTATCCAGCCTATTCATAATCATTTCACATATATTTTTGTCTAACCCATACATTACCCATTTGGAGACTATGAGATATCTATACTCATAGTCTGTTAAGTCTTTAATCCAATCATCAATTGGTTCATGTTTCCTTATTCTCGAAAATACATAATCTACTGCAAAATTAACGTACTTATTTAGTGTAAATGGATCAAAACCGTAACCAGATAGCATAGCTCTCACTATTGAGTCAATAGTATACCTATTAATCATCTTAGAACCATATGTCATGGTCTTTTTCGATTTGAATGGACGTCTTGCCGCTCTTCCACCTTCAGTTAGTGAAAGTGCTGTTAGAGGGGTTAAAACTCTCGCCATGGCATCTCTTAATCTGTAGTTAAAGAAATCAAATACTTTTTCAGTAAATATACATTCAAAGTGTGGCATCACTCTACCATAACCACATACTGTAAATCCTGATATCTCACCAAACAATATCTGATCTACAGTTCTAAATAGTATTCTAACTTTTTTACCATCTTCTAGCTCTATATTTGCCTCATAGTACTCAAGTCCCATGAAATCAGTCCTCTTTGGACATTTACTTTCACCACATATAGCTAATCCGCAGATAGTGGTTTCTTTAGCTACCTTTAGTAAAATATCAGTTCTATCCATGAAGTTCTTAGCTAATGTCTCATTACAAATTCCAAGATCTCTAAGTATCTTAGTTTCAACACGATAGCTTGGCGTAAACATTCTTTTTATAGACATTGAGGAATACCCTCTTGGTGTCATCGTATGAAAGTACTTACAATAATCGTAATATTGAGCATCAAGTCTAGCACCAATTGTGCTAACAGTCCTTCCTTCTGGATCTGCCATATACAGGTATCTTTTTTCATCATAGTAATCAACTTCATAACGTGCTACATCATCAGGAAACTCCTCTGGATATGATGGCATTCTGGGATAGAATGCCGTTCTATATCTAAATTTTACGAATTCATCAAGTAATGAGAAGAAGTCCAATCTAAAGTCTACCGGTAGTTCAATACCATAGTAATCCAAAGCAAATCTTCTGTATAGTTCGTTAATATCGATTTTACTTATCTTTACAAATATACCAGCTAGTATATCTTCAAGTGATGGAGCTTCAAATGTAAAGTTTAGGTTCATTATATCCAACCAGTCAAAATCTATTCCAAAATTCATTACAAATAATATTGAGAACCAATAGGATGTCATCATCTCAAAATTAAAATACCTCCACATGTATGGTTCAAGCTCAAACATTCTCTCAACAATAGTAGACATGGTATCATAAGACTGCGACTTAGACCACCACTTACGCTTTTGTTCTTCAACCTTTCTGATTAGTTCCTCAAGTCTCCTCATTGACCACATTCTATACCACGATATATTCTATAGTTTATTCTCCTAATATGTCTTTAGTATCCATAGATTAGCTCATATCTTCTTCTCCTATACCTTGCTCTTCTCACTATGAGGTCTATTTCTTCATCTGTTAATCCATACTTCTTTAACTCATTTAGCTCACTTAGTAAAGTACTATCATCTATAACTCCATAACCATAACAGCTTACTAGCTCTGTTATTAATGAGTTTACTTCACTTCTAACGGTTCTGTTTCTCGTTACCTCCATCCACATTTCCTTTATTAGATTCTTTGTATTATTTGGTAGCGGAGCTTCATCTACTATCTCTTTTAGTCTTGACATCAATATATCCATAGCTTTTCTGGAGTATGTAAAGTAGTAGCTTAGGGTTGATAGTGATGGAATACATCTGGTTAAGACCTGAGTATGTCTTCTTGTAAGGAAGTCTTTCTTAATCATCTCTATCTCATAGTCTGCATATCCATATATTGCCAATTCTTTCAGCATTTCCTCCATTGAGCTTATATCAATACCACCTATTGAGAATAGATATCTGTATGATGTCAATAATCTTCCAACTTCATCTCTGGCTGTCCTATTACGTACATAGCTCAACCATAGGTCTTTCCATTCCTCTGGTACGTTTCTAGCCTCCATAACTGACGTAAAGAGGTTGATCGCATCGGGTACTAGCTCAACTACTCCAGCAAATGTAATTGGTGTTGGTATGTATTCTCTTGCAGTAGATCTAGCCAACTCTATTCCTCTTCTTAGATCTCCAATTTTCAATAGTATATCAATCTCATGATCGGTATAACCATATGCTTTCATCTCTTCCAACATTTTAGTAAATATCTCCTTATCTATAGTCCCCTCACTATATGCTGTTAGTATCGTGGTGATCAATCTTCTAACTTCATCGGAGATTGGTCTTATCGTTATATAATCAGCCCATATTTTTCTCCACTCCTCCGGTATGTTTCTAGCTTCAAACACTTTATCCATGTATTCAATTGCTCTAGGTACTATCTCGCTGATTGTTGCTAACATTGATGGAGTTGGTATGTATTCTCTTAATGTAGTTCTCGATATTTCTATTCCACGTCTAATCTTTCCAATAGAAGTCAATATATCGATCTCTCTTTTAGTATAGCCATATTTCATTGTTACAGCTAGTAGCTTTGAGAATGTTTCATCGTTTATAGCTCCCTCACTATATGCTGTGAGTACTGCGGTTACATATCTTCTTACCTCATCAACTACAGGTTTTAGAGAAATGTATTTACTCCATAGTGGTCTCCATTCCTCCGGTACGTTTCTAGCTTCAAATACCTCATCCATGTACTTGACCGCTTCTGGTACTACCTCACTAATGGTTGCTAGTGTTAGTGGTGTTGGTATGTATTCTCTAATACCGTACTCTACAAATATCTCAGCAAGGAAGTTAAGTACCTCTCTCTCCCTATCAGTTAGATATGAGGTTTTAACTACAATATCTATAATCTTTCTCGCCTCTTCCAGATCAACAAGACCTGTTCGCAGTAGTCCAAAGATATTCCATAGTAGTCTTCTCAACCATGCTCTCACTCTGTTTGTAACTTCAACCTCTCTATACATTTGGAGTACCGATGTATATATCGCATATGTCTTTGGATCCACTTCAAGACTTGGAATATTTTGTGCTGGTAGACCTGTTATCCTACTCATAAGTTCTTTAAAGTACGTTTCATTAAGAATAGTTATATAATCGCTAAGTATACCTGTAAACTCCGCTGGAGTGTACTTCTCATAATACTCTACTCGCTCACCCACCAGAGGTTTTGGCACTCTTACCGTCTCTGTTATACACCTCCTTAGAGATGTAACTATGTCCCTAGCTACATCAACACATCTATCCAATACCGCTCTCATCTCAAGTAACTTTCTCTCTCCTTCAAGGAACTTTACCTTCTGCTCTCTCTCGCCAATCTCAAACATAAGTGTCTCCGGATTCCACTTCAACACTCTAAACTTTAGAGAGAATAATCCATCTAGGAATTTCTCTAGTCCCTCATATTTGTAAAATCCTTCTCTAAAGACTGATAGGAAACCGCTTCTCAGTAATGTTCTTTCCTCAGATAAGGCATTCATAGCTTCAGCTACAGTTATATACTCTACCCATAGTGGATGTACACCTCTTGCTATAGTTATATTAGCTAGTGATAACTTAGGCCATAGCTCTCTTGGAATTGTAGTACCAATCTCTTTTCTCATTTGCTCTTCCGACTGAATGGGTGCTGTAGGTAGTATTGACCACTTATACATCCATCTCGCATCTATACGTCTTGGTACATCAGCCATAAGATCGATCATTATCAGATTATCTGAAGTAAAACCGGGAATCCAGTTAAATCTAGCATAGTCATGCCATTTCATATACCTCATAAGTGCAGACATTATCTTTGATGCTATCTCTGGTCTAGTTACATTTAGAGTTACCGGCTCAACGGGTATATACTCATCTCCAAGTTCTAGTCTTTGAACCTCATCTACTATTTCTCTCCTCACTTCCTCTGGTACTGTAAGCCATAACATATTCGCTTGTGCCCTACAGTAGAATGTCCACAATCGTTCTGGTGATGGATATCTGAAATGCAGGAAGTAATAGAGGGTTGCCACATCACTTATGAATCCTCTTGTTAGCATGATCTTAGTGAAGTCATCAATTGTAGGGAATATATCCTTCACCATCATTCTAGCTAACTCCGAGGAAGTAGGTATATCGAATATCATAGCTAGTGGTACATGAATATCTCTTCCAAATCTATCCTTAATTACTATCATCTCTAAAGGTCTATTTCCAGCTTCTATTCTCCTTTTTGGATCGTATATTTGTGTTGGTATTAATGATGATGGTGTTGTAATGTCGAGATCTTTCATATATGGTAAGTACCACGATATGTATCGCTCAGGATAACCTTCATATGTTAATAGTCTATGTAACTCCATAGCAGTCCTCTTATATTCATCAGTAGGCATTCTTCTTCTAACAGCTTCAACTGTAGCTGGTATGAATGGAGCGGCTAGTGGATAGAGTGATCTAAACATGGCATTAAATATTCTCATTAGTGGTCTTGTATACCATATTGCTAGACCGTATGTGAAACCGGCTGACCATGCTCTCATGGACTCCCATAATGATCTACCAAATGATATTAGCGTTGCTCCGGGTCTAAACCTAAATCTTCCTAAGTATAACTCAACCTCAAGGTGTTCTAAGAAGTAACCAAGCATACTGACGAGACCAGCTCCATATCGTATAGCAATTGGTGTAAGTAGAAACATCGGTACCATTTTCAGGAATTCCTCTATCTCTCCTCCAGCCTCTCCTTTTTCCACTCTTTCTATCAATCCTTTGTATGCCTCGAAGAATGGCGACATGACAGTACCTAAGAATTTTGGTATGACATTCATGAATACATCTCCAACACCTTTTCCTAGATCCAGCACACCAGCTACAAGCATTTCAGGTAGCTTTGATATGAAACCGCATAACGAATTCCATAAACCTTGAACGCTCTCTACTAACCATTGCATAAATGGTTGAATCTGTCCCCATGCCCATTTTAATCCTTCACTTGCATACTTCCAGATCTCCTGAAGAGCATTAGATAATCCCTCAAATGCATACGTAAATGTTGTCTGTAATGTTCCTACAGGATCTTTGGAGAAGGATTCAAAGAATTTATGTGTTGATGTTATTATCCACTCTAAGGCATCAAATATTTTTTCTTTCGCCCATTCAAATGCCCCACCAATTGCTTCAATACCCGATTTAAGCCAATCCGGTAATGCTTCCCATATCCATTCTCCTACTTTCGATATATTTTCGGTCAGCCATTGCCAACCGGATGATATCCACTTAACCATACCTGAGAATGCATTGTATATTGGTTTTACTAGATTTTTATCTATAAATCCAAGTGGATCTTTGAAGAAAGCTATAACGCCTTCCATTATACCCTCAAAGAACTTTTGGATACTCTCTATTGCACCTTTAAGCCAATCTGGTAGCATAGCCCATATTTGTTCACCCAGCCATGTGAAAGCATCACGTAGTGGAGTAATTACGTTTGCCTCTATAAATCCAAGTGGATCTTTTATGAATTCAGAAAATGCTGTAGCTATACCCTCTAATGCCTTTGGTATTGCGGTAATTCCTTCCCTTAACCATTCAGGAAGTGCAGACCAAATCCATTCACCTATCTTAGCAAACTGAGTTTGAATCCATGATACTAGATTTGCTAATGGATTTACAAATCCCTGAAAAGCTACACCTATATCGGTGAGCCTCTTTGTAGCCTCTTCTATAAAGCGATCCCATGCACTTCTTAGTGGTTCAATTATGTTGGTAACTATCCAATCATATAGTGGTTTTACTATATTTGAAAAACCAGCATCAATAATACCTTTAAATATGTCTGGAGCTTGTTCTGGTAGTTTTGTTATACTCTCTATAAAACTCTCAATACCTTTGGAAATCTGCTCTATATAGCTGGTTACAGACTTCAAAAGACCTTCAAACTGTCCCGGTAATTTCGATATGAAGTCCGATATAATCTTACCTCCTTCACCTAGCATTTCTGGTATTTTCGTTATGAAATCACTTATACTCTTTATACCTTCCTCTATAAGCTTTGGAATATTACCTAGAATTTCTGATGCCTGTTTAATAGCAGACTGAATAACATTAGGTAAATTACCTAGTGCCTCCGATACAGTCTTAATAGCACCCTCTACCATCTCTGGAATTCCTGCTATTACTTTGCCAATCTCAGTAGCTAACTCTTCAATCATTTTTGGAATTCCCGCTAGTGCATCGGAGATTGTTTTTAAAGCACCTTCAATCATTCCCGGTACTCCTGCTAATGCATTACTAATCATTGATATGGTATTATTTATTGCATCCATTATCATAGATGGTAGTCCTGCTAGAGTTTCTCCTGCTTTGCTAATCCATTCTCCTATTACTGTAGGTAGTTGTTGTAAGGATTCAATAGCGGAAGAGATCATTCCCGGTATTTGTGCAAAGAAACTTGAAATCTCTTCCATTTTTGGTATTATTCCCTCTACAAACTGCGGAACGGTCTCGCTCAGAAACTTAGTGGCGCTATCTATTGCCTGAAATATACTATCTACTACTACTTTACCAAGTTCTTGTACCCATGACCATATCTGATTAACGGTACTTAATATTGAAGTTACATTTCCTACAATCCCCGATACCATATCTTGTATTCCGAATATCGCTCTATCAAGTCCTATAGAGCTAACCCAACTAGTGATTTGATTAACAACCCATGACATCCAACCTGAGAATTGTTCTGAAATAAACTTCATTACCTGTCCTAGTGGATCTGTTACTCCTAATACGCCAACACATAGCTCATCCATGTCTATTAAGTATACTAGATCTTCCAATGACTTTAGATGTAGTGTTTCTACCTTTTCCCTTTCTGTATCGAATACACGCACCACTATAGTGTTATCTTTATCTTCACTTAGAAGCTGGATTATTGAATTGGCAATATTTCTTGCGTCCTCATAATCGAAATCAAAGAATAAATCCTCATTCATACATTTCACCACTATGTTACTATCTTTTCAAGCTCTCTCTTTGGTAGCACTCTTCTTAAATATTTAAACTTTAGCACTTCCTCCCTTAGCTTAATCACCATATCATTAACATTCTGGCAATCTATGGTGAATGGTTTTGACACAACTCCTTTATCACCAACTTGTACTACTACAAGATATCCATGAGATCCCGGTCTTGGGTACTTCATTATCTCAAGGATGTTTACGAAAAGCCCTTCATAGGTGAAGGATATTGGATATACGATATCTTCAAGGCTTACACTAGCCGCAATTAATTCCCTTAGATTAGGTAGTCTTTCCTCATATCCCATCTACCACACCCAATATATTTAAAAAACACAAGTATATATTTGATATCTCCTATCCACGTCTTACAATCCTAGCCATATGTTTTCTCTGAAATGTTACCATTCTTTTAATCACTTTAACTAGCTCTCTAGCTGTCTGGCATACCTCACAATCAAACATATCTTCACACTCGACGGTTGCAAGAGCTAGAGCTACACTATTTGCCCTATCCATCAGGTCAAACACCATTTTTGTAAACTCTTCTCTAACGCTTTCTAGTTCTGGACTTATAGTAGCCTCCTGAGTTGCACTTACTCCTATGCTTTCGCCTTCAGTTACTGTTTTCTCTACTTTTCTCCTTCTCCTCTTTTTCGATTGTCTACTACTCATTAGTTATGCCACCTCTACACTATAATAATGACATTGATCAATATAACCTTATTGGTTTTCTTTCCATTTTTGTTAATCAAACTAAATTCCCAAATATTTATACAACTTACTATAGAGCTTCTTTGAATCGAATTTTCTGGCTTTTTCCTTTACTCTCTCCCTCATATCATTATACCTATCACTATCTTCTTTTACAATATCTATAGCTCTACTCATAGCTTCTGCAAGTTTAAGAGGATCATAGTAGTGGTACATGTACGCAACACCATCATCACTATTTACAAGAGATGCTCTACTTATTGGTATCAGTATATTTCCTTTCTTATCTGTAATCTCCATTAGTGGCGGGAAGTTTCCATGAATTACGGGAGTACCCATAGCCATAGATTCTAGAAGTGGTAAACAGAATCCCTCACAAAGACTTGGCTGGATTAACCAATCACAAGCACCCATAAATCCCATAATTTCGTCATGAGACCTGCTTCCAAATTCTGCTACAAAGTATACATTTGGTACATTCTCAATCTTTTCCATGACATTTTGTTTTGTAATTAACAGAACCACAAAGTCCGACCTTTTCTCAGATAGTTTATTTATAGCCTCTATGAGTAATGAAAGTCCTTTTCTTGGATTATCATCAACAACAACTCCAAAAGCCACCTTTCCCTTATGGTATTCTTCAATAGTCTTTCTATAGCTATCGACCTTTTCATATGCTAAATCTATTTCATCAAAAAGAACACCATGATAGACTATATCTTTTACTTTGAGACCAGCCTTCCTTAGACACCATGCTGTAAACTTTGAATTAGCAATAAATTCACATCTTTCCCTAATCCATGGCCATATCACATGTCTCTTTGGTACACCTTCAATAGTTGTGTAGAATATCGATTTACCGCCTAATTCATTCCTTGCTTTATAGTACTCATATATGTAGTTAATACACCATGTAGGTATAAGAGGATAGAAGAATATTACAGCATCACAAACATCTCTATAACTAATCCATGATGGAGTTTGCCTATTGAGATACACTATATGTCCTTTCTTTTCACCAACATAAGCTATCTGTCGTGAAACCTCCCCCAGAGATACCGCCTTTCCTGTCTGAATTAACACCTTAACCATACTATCACTCCCTATTCTTCACCTTCTTCCCAATAGATTTCTATCTCTCCTCTCTTAAGTAGATTTCTTAAAGCTTTCCACACAAGGAACCAATTAAGTTGGTGAGTCTCTCCAATAAATAATCTCATTATCTGTGCTAAACTGATTCCGGGAGAGATTCCAGCTAACGCCTTTAATCTTAGTTCATCTCTCCGCTCAAGTCCATACCTAAACTTACTTATATCAAGCTCTTTAGGAGTGTATGGTCTTTTCATCTCTCTTCCTCTCTTCATAATACCTCACTAATATTGAAGACCATAACTTAAATATATGTTATGGTACATAATAGAATGAGGTATGGAATGGTGAATCGAAAAAATGAGAATGGAAAAAAACTAATTCGATTTACTTCATATCGCTATAGTCCACTACCTCTAGTAGGGTATTACCCAGCCGGTTACTACCTGAATTATCTCATCGAGAATCACAGGATCGGCTCCGTAGGCAGTAACATAGTAGCTCTTAAGCCCATTACCTATCTTCTTTCCAGCCTCAGCTCCATGCCTGAGCATGTGCATCATCAGTTTATTAGCGAAACCGAGATAGAGCGCCCTGCTAGGACCCGTAATGCCGTACACATCGAGGATAGGTCTTACGAGATCCTGAACTGTAGCCCATTGGTTAAGCCCAAATTGGGCTCTCTCCTTAGCTATATCGCTGACTTGCGTAAATCTAGCGCTGACAGTCTCTGGTACGAACTTTGCTTCCCATTTTCTATACCTATCTATACCTCTCCTATATACAGGCATGGTTATCGAGATGAGTATCTCGCCACCTTCCTAGTAGCTTAATCGTAAAGACTCTATGGGGGGATAGAACAAAAAATGAAGAAAACAAGAATGAAAGAAAACGAAGAGGAGGAAAAAATTCCAATTCCTGCACTCTACTCCAACCCAAATTTAGAAAGGGAACTTGAGAAAGACATACGTGATCTCGCTAATCCGCCACCAATAGAACCTATGAAAGCTGGTAGAATGATCATAAGTGTTGGTTCTGAGGAGATAGAGTATATATTTGATCCATCACTATATGAACAACAAGCATTAGCATGGTGTCTTGAAAAGATTAGGAGATATGCTAGTTATATGTTTGTAAGACTTGAAAATGAAAGAGGTTTAAGAACAATTGTAAGTTCATCGATAAAGTGGCATGAGACTCCACAAGGACTTCTACCGGTATTAGAAATTAAAATTGATGGGTACAAATTCGTTGGTAAAGCCTTGAAAATCAGAAAAAGGAGAAAATCCGAAAAGGAGATATCTGAAAAGGTTATGAAAAAGATATTAAGTGAGATGGGGGTTGAATAGTGTATGCCTCTCTTAAGAGTAGTTATAGATGATAAATTGTTAAAGGAGATAGATGAAATGATAAAGGAAGGAATATTTGAGGATAGGGCATCTGCGATAAAGTATGCTTTAATATTGCTAGTAAGATATGTAAACGAATTGAAAAAAGAGGGAGAATTACCATAGCATAGTAAAGGTTAAAAAAAGGTATAAACTCTTTTTCCTATATGCCTAGATCTATTTTTCTCAGTTTTAAATGGAATATCTCGTACCTATCTTTTCTTCTTTTTCTTCTTTTTCTCTCTCTTTCTCTCGTTTCGGAATCACATGGAATGAATAGAGGACATACCATGCATCTCTGGTTAAGTGGATCATAGTGTCCAAAGCATGGTGGTTTTGGTGTTTTCTCTTTTACTCTGAATATATTAAATTCCTTTTCCATATGCTACCTCTCCAATCTCGCCATGAGTTCTTTTATTGGTACTGTGAGTCTTCTGGATACACATCTAAAACATAACGTTACTATTCTTTTTTTGTCTGCTACACTTAGTGAGGCAGTAGGTAACCATATATCGGAGTTACATATTTTACATTTTGTCTTAATGGCTTTGAATGGTGGATTTGGTAGCTCTTCCACTCTTCTACATATTATGATTACATCCACCATTCTTACACCACCTCTTTACTTTCTTCCTCACTCTCTATTATTAGTAGTACTTTTATTAACTCTTTTATTTGTTCATTAACTTTACCTATATTTGAACCTGTAAATCTCTCTACCATCTCACTTGCATCTTTCACAATCCTTCTGGTATCAACTCTAAATCTTGAGTGGATTTGTTTCATGGTCTTTTTGAACCTGCTAAAGTTGTATTGGACATAGTTATCATCAATCATGCGGTTCTTTTTCAGTTCAAGAGATATTTTGAGGTACGCATATGACTGCATGATTTTGAATATGTACCATATACGCCTATCGATCTCCTGATCGTATTTTGCATAGGTTAGGATTGCTCTGGCTACAACTTTCCAACGTGGACTTCTCTCCTTTTTCTTAATTCGATCTATAACATCGCAGATGGGTGCTGGTACATTTATCCTCTTCCACCCTTTACTCATAGTTATCCCCCCTTCTTTATGATATTAACATGCGTTATATATAAATTTTTCTTATATTATCATTAAAAAACAGAGGTCATGATATCTGTTTCTTAATCTCATTTATAGTCTCTTCTAATAGCTTTGATATCTTCTCTAATCGATTATATGTACTCTTATCGATTTTCAAATTTCTATGTGAAATTTCCACTTTGAAGAATGTTATGGCTGATTCTATGTAATCCAAATACCTTGTTGTATCGACAATTCCTCTAAGCCTTAAAGGATTCAGGCGCTCAACGTAAATGTAACGATCAACGGGACCAAGATAGCATTGTCTGATGCTCCTGCGCTGTCCTTTTCTATATTCTTCATGTCTTACATACCAATACCATCTACCCGCCACTCTCTTTTTTACCAAATATCCCTTTTCTCCGCATCTTGGACAAACTATTGGCATACTATTTCATCACCCACATAAATTTATGTTGATGCAGTTTATAAAGCTTTCGATTAAGATTATATTTATATTATAATGTAGT
>QMZE01000013.1 GCA_003663025.1 Archaeoglobales archaeon | reverse complement strand
CTATAAGGGATTGGAAAAGTGAAACCCAGCGAAAAAGACTAAAAGTGTGAGAAAGCCCGAACGATAAGAGCGATAACGCGCGGTTATGAAAGACTTAATAGACTAGTCGGGCCCGTCTAGTGGGGTCTGAGATGGCAGTAGCGGCTGGTGCCGCCGGTGCGGCCGGAGCAGGTGCAATAGCTGGTGAAGTAGCAGAAGAAGCCACCAGCGTCTTATCCCACCTCATAAACATAATACGCCAAGCACTAGCGTTCATATACGACGCCGTGAAGACCATACTGTATTACATGGCTGAGAAGCCTCTAGCCTTCGCTACCGTCTGCGTCAATCTAGCAATAATCTTCGGGCCATAAGCAGGCCCGCAAAAGCCCTAACGGGCTACGTCGTGAAAGCTTAAATAGCTTCACGCCTGGGCCTTAAGCGGTGGGAACATGGGCTTACCTGCCCCGATGAGCCAAGGCTTGCTATGGCTACTAAAAGCTGAAGTTGAAAGGCGCATCAAGGAGCGGATGCCAGGTGCCCAAGTCAAGCTAGAAGGAGACCGCTTAATCATATTCTTCCCGATGGACGAAGTGATAAAAATGGTCAGGGAAAGCTTGCCTGAACGCTGGCGTTACATAAGCGAAATACGCTCCGTGCCCGGCGGGATTGAAGTATCAGTCAAAGTGAGGTGATGTGCTTAAATGCCAAACGGCGTGTGGGAGTGGGCTGAGGGTATTTGGAATGCGATGGTAAATGCTTGGAACGGCTTCGCGTCATGGCTAGGCGACGCAATATCCGGCGCTTGGGATGCATTATACGCAGTTGGCAAAGCCATCATGGACGGGCTGACACAAATCGGCATGGCCATAATGGGCGCCATAACGTGGCTGTGGGACGCAATATGCTCGTTTGGTGAGTGGCTGTGGTCAGGCCTCAACTGGCTCGGCCAGCAGATTTACAACGCTTTCTACTCCTTCGGCGAGTGGATAGTCAATTCCGTGTCTTGGGTCGTAAATCAAATAGCAAGCTTCTTCACGAACGCTTACAACGCGGTCAGGGACGCTTTCGTGAGCTGGGTAGAAAGTGCCCAAGACTGGTATGTAGGCGTAGTGAATACCTTCATAGATAAAATGGAGAGAATAGTTCTGGCCGACATAACGCTAATAGGCATGTGGAAGGGCTTGGAGAAATTCGCTGAAACCGGGAAGTTTAGGTATTTAATCGGTGCGTTTGCCAGCCCGTTTGTAGCCGCTCTGGCGTCAGGCATAATAGGCAAGGTTATGAAAGGCTCTGCTGAAGTGCGCCCAATCCCGCGCGGGACGCCTATCTGGCCACTGTTCTCAGGTGCCCCTATTGAATACACGCCAACAGAGCCTGATAGGGCTGAGCGCCGGATTGGGACAGAAGAAAAGCCAATCCCAGGTGCCATATTGGATACAGCCCTATCCTACGCAGTATTATTCCCGCCACCCGTAAGTGCGCCATACTCTGAAGTAGGATATGAAATCATAATAAGGGAGCCTGAAGTAAGCGAAGAGAGCGTAGGTTATGAAACGGTGATAAGGGAGCCAGCATACGAAACCGAGCAAGTCAGCTACGAGATAGTAGCTTGAGGAAAGGCTTATATTAGCTGAGCTTCTAAAGCCCTCAGGTGGGCTGAAATGGACCGCCCGGGCTTGAAAGCACAAGCCGAGGTCCTGATATATGAGCACCGAGGGGCCCGGAAAGTGCTTATCCACCGCCAGAAGCTGAACACATTCACTTACAACTTCATCAAAATGATATACGGCATGACCTACTCCCTCAGCATGGGCGCTAACGTCTCCGTCGCCCTCACCAACTTGATGGGCGACAGTATTGAAGTCATGTTCCAAGGCCCTTGGAACCCAGGGGGCGGTGTCTATCTAGCAGAAGAGACGAGCGACTACGACCTGCCGTGCATCCTCCGCATAGGCTCTTCAAGCACACCTGAGAGCCGGAGCGATTACCACTTGGGCGATGAGAAGATGAACGCAGAAGCAAACGTAGCCATAGCAGATGATAAAGTCAAGATAAGCGCTAGCTTCACGCCTAGCACAGACATAACGGTCCGCGAGGTAGGATACAGTAAGGCGTTCCGCGAGAAGAGCACCGGTGGCAGGGACGATTTCTTGATGCTCCGGGGCGTCATAAGCGAGCGGACTTTCAGCGCTGGGACGACTTACACGGTTGAAATAAGGATAAGCTTCACGTAAGGAGGGGCCTGAAGTGGCCGGGCCTGAAGTGCCGGGGCCCGTCTTCATACCGCCTAAGCTCGGATGGACCTGGACTAAGCCTGCCCGGCCAGGCAAGCTCGTCCAGAGGTATCACCGAAAAGAAGAAAACATAAGCTATTCAATTGAGACTACTGCAACTGAAGCCACCGTTGGCCTGGAGGTGGTCTAATGAGCTACAAACTCCAACTCATACAGGATGGAGAAGTCAAGTATGAGATAGCCGAAGGTGAGAGAAAGAAAGTAGCCATCGGAACCTACCTAGCGAGACTAGTCAGGGACGGCGAAGTTCTTAAAGAAGAAACGGTGAATATTGATATCGGTCAAATATTCTTCTACGGATATAAAATTGAAACAAAATACTTAGCTGATATTGCTGGCGAGGTATCCGTTCAAGGCATAGCAGAAAGCTTAAGTGATAGCGTGGGCGAGGTGGTGTGATGAGGACCTACGTGCGTGCAATAGTGAAAGACAGGGCGGGGCGGGTTCTGAAGGATACAGGCTGGAAAGAGACTAACACGCTTACAAAGAACTTCTATGCATTCTTAGGGTGTGCTATGAAAGAAGAGAATACACCTTGCACTCGGGTTGATGGCACGGCAGGCACGATAGAGCGTCCGGTCGGTGGTACTCACGCTTTTATGGAACTGTTTGGATATGAGGGGAATGATGATGGTGGCTTGCTCGTAGGCACAGGGACTACGGAGCCGACCAGGGACGATTATGCTTTAGAGAGCAAAATACCGCACGGGACAGGTGCGGGGCAATTGTATTATTATACAACCAGCATAATTCACGGCCCTGATTACGTTGAAGTCAGGCGGACATTTGCGAACCAGAGCGGTGCTGACATAACTGTGCGTGAGGTCGGCCTCGTGGCTTGCTATTACGATGTAGATGTCTCCGCTTACAGGTATGCTCTTATAGCCCGTAGCTTATTCACCATAACCATACCGGACGGTGGCTCAGCCACGCTCTACTATAAGATAAGCGGATAGACCATGACACGCCCTAAAATCACCGTCTTGACCAGGACGGCTTACAGCATAATCCAGGTGGGCCGGGTCCTAGCCAAAGCAATAGGCGCCGACTTCATAGAAGGCAAATATAGTCCTAATGCAATAAAAGGCACTATAATATTAGTAGGCAATCCTGACCCTTACTTTTTCTTCATAGCAAGTAGGCACTTACACAATAAGCAAATATGGTATCTAACCACAGAAGGACCGGTTGAATTAAGGTCCGGTATAAGATGGTATAAGACAATCCAGCCTTACGTGGTTGCTAACAGTTATTACAGCAAGGAATGCCTTGAAAAGTCAGGATTACCTGTGGATGAGGTTGTATGGCATGGGTGTAGATTTGAAGCATTAGAAGAAGTGCCGGATAAATCTTTAGAATTCCTCTACTGTGCAGGCTATCTCAAAAGGAAATATCCTAGAGCATGTGGGCCTGTAATTGAACGTCTTGGACACAGGCTATTACTCATAACCACTATGAACAATCCATATATGCGTGATTTTGATTTGATTAGTATCTATGATGCTCCTCATGTGAAGAGGCGTTATCCCGATAGGGTATGCACGGATGAGATGTTAATTGAATTATATAAAAGTGCCAGGTTCTACTTGAACCTGTCGGATACAGAAGGATTTGGCCTTACTGTATTAGAAGCTATGGCATTCGGGGCAATCCCAATAGTATTGAATATACCACCATTTACGGAATGGATACCTAAAGAATGTGCTTACTGGTTTAACCCTACGGGTCAGGTTGAACTTGAACCATTCGGCGCCCACAGGATTGAGCATAAAATATACACGACTAAAGCATTATGGAAGGCAATAGGACGGGCCTTGAGGGACAAGTCCTCGTGGAACCGTAAAGCCAAGAAATGTTTAGAGACAGCCAGAAAGATGTATTATAAAGACGTTTATGCCAAATTCTTAGATTTTATAATGTAGAAAGGCACCGTCCTTAAAATCGGTGAATTAGAACAGCATGGATGGTTGAATTTACCACCCTCACCTAACAGCTCTGCGTGGTCTGAAGTTATCACTATTAATTTATGTGGTAGCCTTTTGATTAACTTAGCTACATAAGATAAGACTAAGCGTAAATTGTATTCATAAGCTAACCTAATGGTAGATAAGCTTAACCGCCCGGCCTTCCAGGCCTTTTTTATTTGGTTTGCATTCATTATTAACTTGACCTTTCCTATCGCCGGGAAATGTGGCTGGATATACCATATCAACATCCGGTCTTCTATGTTCTCTAATGCTACTTTATTGACCTCCCAAGGTGGAACTGTCATTAATTCATCTGACCAATTATGTGAAAATAAATTCACGACCTTCCTAAAGTGTTCAAGGCCGTTGAAATACCATCCGTCTGGGTGCTTTATTGGCCTGTCCTGCAAAAAGCCATTAGAGCTTATGACTATGCAATCATAACGGCCCCTGAACTCATTATTTAAGAATTCCAGAGTGCATGAGCCTGGACTTCTGCGGGCCTGAAGGGCACCGCCTGGAATGTAATTATTTATTAGTTTTTTGAAGTAATCATATCGGCAAGCGTCAAGTATTATTATTGCCCACTCATCACGGGCCATTATATCTTCAAGCATCACACTCCCTCCTGCTTATCCTTTCATATCCTTGAGCAATCGGTGAAATGTTATTACCAGCCAGAACACGCCACTAATAATCAATATAATCGCGTCAAAGACGTTCGGCCATACGGGCAACACTACCACGCCGTCTAAGGCGGACGCCAGCATGAGCAGTTGTAATAGCCTTATGCCAATAGCAAGTGGAATTACGGCCATCACGCCCATAAGGGCACCCGTAAGTAGCTTCCTTGCGGGCATTTAACAATCCCTCCTCCGGGCCCTTAGGGCCTTATTAGGGCCTGTAAGGGCCTGAAGGGCTAGCTCAAAGTCTATCCGGGCCCTTACACGCCTGGCGTCTTCATGGGCCCACAAGGCCAGCAAGTAGAAAGCCAAGAAGACCGAGAACGCGAGCACGATTAGCCCTAGCACGTCAGACCACCCTGGCTGTCAGCTTCACAGGGCCTATATAAGCTGACCCGTCGGGCCCTATGGCGAAGGCCCCGTTTTCAATTTCGTTGATGTGGAGGGCCAAGAGGAAGAGCGCCGTAGAGCAAGCATGAAGAGCACACGACACACGCTCGTGGTAGCCTTGCTCAACCGGGCACTCCATATACACGCGCAACACGGGCCCGTCTTCTTCCACCCGGATGGGTATCCTTATCATCCCCATCCGCCAGGTTACTATATGCGCTGTGTAGTGCCCAGCGGACCCGACGATTTTAGACCGCTTAGGCTCGGGCGACACTTTCACCCTCCCCCTCGCCCAGGGTCTAATTCTCTTGACTAGTCTATAAAGATTTCTGAGGTATTGCCCAAGCGTGTGATAAGCTTTATAACGGGCCCATACGGGCCCGGAGGCGGGTGGTCGGGCGTGGAAATCGTAAGCGTGTTGTTGCTCGGGCTGTTCGGCGCATTAGTATCCGTAGGGCTGTGGATGCTTCAGGTCAAGAAGTGGCCATCCTGGCCATACTTCGTCGGGCGCTTAATAGTCGGCGCCGGGGCGTCTTTCGTCTGGTGGGCCCTCGGCCTCCCTAACGAGCTGAACCTCTTCCTAGCCGGCTTCTTCGCTGATAAGGTATTTGAGAGCATCAAGGAACGCTGGCGTCCTACCTGCGACGACGAGACCACTTAGGACAATAACGCTTCAGCTTGCACCGCTGGCACTCACCAGGCCAGAGAGGCATCTTAGGGAACAAAATCCTTTTTCTTATTTCCTCGGTGGTAATGAAGCCTGTTATCTCCCACCAGCGCCAGCCCCGGTGGCTGAAATACATTAAATAGCCCGTAGGAGCGTCTAGGAGCCATTTGTAAATCATAACTTGGCTTACGTGCTCCGGGCGTGGAAGCGAGTAGAGGCGCGTTGGTGCTTTGAGCTCCACAGGTATTAGACGCCCGTCCTGGCGGAGCACAATATCAGGCCTACCGACTATTTTAACGTTGAGTATGAAGTCTTTAATTGGCTTCTCACACTTAGGCTCAACTTCCACGTCCATGCGGGCGCTGAGGATTTCTGACAAATACTTATGGACCGCTAGGCCCGTAAGCATCCTGGCTTTCTCTTTCTCTTTTTCAATAAACAGCTTCTCTAATTCAGGCTTCTCAAGCAGGATATTCCTGATTTGAATACACCTTGATAAATCAACCGCCCAGAAGACATTAGGCTCCCTTGGCTTTTCCTTGATTACTTTGCTCTCCAAATGCTTCTCTATGGCTTTTATTATTTCCTCAGGGATATTCATAATTCTACCTCCTCATGTAATTCTCTTACGGTTTCAAATAAAGACCAAGCGATTATTAGCCTCAGGACGTGGAGTATTAGCTTTTCCATCGGCCACTTCTTGCGTAGCTTCTTGCTAAATAAGACGTTAAATACTTTGAAACTGCCTGCTTCAGCCCGGGCCAGGTTGAAAGTAGCCCTTCTGTGGTCGTCGCCTAGCAGAAGCTGTAAGAGCGCGAGTTCCCTGTCGGTTAAGGACCGTTGGGCCCTTATCTTGAACCAGAAGTGCCAGCCATGCTTAGTGCGTGCGTAGTTCCACCCGTCAAGCAGGAGGTTGAGCCTATTTAATATTGCTATCCTAGTCTCAACCCATAAGTATAAGTCTCCTTCGGTCAGGAAAGGCACGTCTAGGTCTATCTTAAGCGTGTATTCGTATGGCCAGCCACGAGCCCAAAAATCCTGTTTGGTCATATCTTTATCACCACCACTTCTTTTATCACATCTTCAACCTTATACCATTTTTCTGTTCTCAAGTCAAATACCCACCTAGAGGGTCTAGTCTGCTCTAGCATGGTTCGGCGCAATACGATTATGGCGTTCCATATTGGCTCTGGCCCTTCTAGTCTGAAAGGTATTAAGTGCTCATGGCGCTTGGTCCATTCACAGTATTTGTCTAAGCCTCCTGTTGCGCAGACAGGATAAGCTCTGCACGCTAGGGGCCTATACGGATAGATAGTGCAGGACCTAGTGGTTTCGTCATAGAACGGACACGGCTCATCTGCTAACTGCCATAAGGTTATATCCGATTTAGACCTGGATGCGAACTGAGGCTTTACGGTTATCTTTATCCCTCTCTCTTTGGCTATGCAGGTCAATAGCTTCTTCTCTTCAGGCCATAACTGGATGCCAAAGACTAGACCGTGTAGCTCTCTTCTGGTCTGGACGCAACACCGCCCGCACCTTAGGCATTCAAACCTAAGGGCCCGTATAGGCCTCATAAGCGCCCGTATCCCTCCATCCTGTGCTTTTGCTTTCTGTATTCTTCTAAGCTGTGGCCCCAGATAAAGTCGTATCTGTAATTCGGATATTCTGGCGCTGTCGGGCGTGAGCTGTATTCAAATCCTTCCGAGCTGGTCATGCTGGCTATCTTCTCGTTGAACTTCTCTTTTAGGATGTCGTAGTGGGCACCCATCAGCTCTTCTTCTATGCCCGTGAGGACGGGCACTTCCTCGGGCCCTATGGTCGTTTCTACGGCACCGTCTATGTAGATTGGGTGCTTCTTCTCTTCATAATCTACGGAGCCGACATATCTGACTTCCACCCGGGCGAGGCGCTCTACGAAGCGGCCTCTTTCATCTATTAAGTATAATGTAGGTCGGCCTCTAAGATAGAAGAAGTTAATGCGGTTGCCGGTTTCACTATCAACGCCTATGATAGGCATTCAGACCACCCCGAACCACTCCGGCCGGTTCTTACGGGCCTGTTCTGGGCTCCAAAGTAATGCTTTGAGGCCTTCTATTATGCGCGGTATGCTGTTTATTACTGAATAGACGGTAGCGTGGCTGAAGAGGTCGGTTAGGAAGTGCAGTTCAGGCTCGCCTGGCACAAAGCCACATTCGGCTAAGAAGTGGATGTTCGTAGCTATGGCCCCGGTGGCGTCTTTGCTTGTCGTGATTACAACGGCTTTTATCACGCTTGGCATCATGTCTAGTAGCCTTTCAGCGCTCGGTATGCTTAGCTTTATGGCTTCATTAGCGCACAGGAGGGACAGGACCATCTTTTTCCTGTCCATTTCCTTCTGGAGTATGCTGGCCCGTTCTGCTTCATCTAAGCCCGGCATAGCCCGTATGGTTTTCTCTAGCTCCTCTTTTGACCTAGCCAGGATTTTATCCATCCAGGCCTTGACCATCTCCCTGAACTCTTCTACGTCTTGTTCTGTAAGAGGCATTACCCGACCTCACCTCCTCCTCTACGGCCCTCACGGGCCTTTGTAGGGAGGGGTGAAAAAATAGGTTTGAATTCTAGGACGACCGTATCGGCGCTTCGCTGGACCACTCGGACTATGACTTTGCGCCAGTGGTGTGGGAGGAGCCGGCCCACTCGGAGCGTGTGGGCGCCCAGGCGGGCCTGGTGGGTTATCGTCAGGACCACCGAGGCCCCCTCTGGGACTAGTCGCCCCTTAGGTCGGCCCCGGGAGGGGCCCTTACGGGCCAACGTGGGCCGGCCCCTGCCCATTTCACTCCACCACCGCTATCTCCCTGTTGCGGTGGCGCCAAGTGATTATCTTCACGCGCTTTCCGACCCACTTGTCTATGTCGTTGCCTAGCGCTGATATGAAGGCGCCTAGCTTAGACCGGCTACCCACGACCGGTCTAAGCCAGAGCATTTCCGCCTTTTCGGTGCCGTTCTGGTCGGTGCCTGACACTCTGACGCCACGAAAGCCTTGGACGGCCGTCTGGACTACTTCCACGCTCTTTATCGTAATTACATCGCCTTCCTCAAAGCCTGGGAGCTGTTCAGCCAGCTTCACGTCCTTCACGGAGCTGACGCTCATGTTCTCGCCCCTCGTGCTCTATAATATTCACTAAAGTATATAAATCTTTCTGAGTTATTAGGACACTTACGGGCCAGGTTTAGGTCTTTCTTATTATGAACCAATAGGCATGAACCTCCGCCGGCCTCTTTACTCTAGGCGTTCTTATGTGTAGCCTCCAGCTCTCCTTAAAGTATTGGATGTGCAGGGCTTCTAGCTTCAGCGGTCCTCTGTATTCCTGAAGCAAGTTATAGTATTTGAAGTGCCACAATTGGTCTGTATCCATCAGCTTAGTTATGATTACACCTCCTGGCTTCAGGACCCTATTAGCTTCTATAAAATGTCTTCTAATCATGTGTTCTGAAATTATTTCACCTGACATGGCATACCTCTCGTCTGGCTTCCATATTTTATGTCCAGGTGGTTCAATAAGGAGCTTTTTAGTATAAGGTGGGTCAAATATTACTGCATCAAAACAATTATTTTTGAAAGGTAATTGTTTCAAGTCGGCCTGGACATGCCCTACCGGGCGCAGGTCCATCCAGACCACATAATACTGCAACCCCATTCTTAGTAATGGCATTAAATTTTTCCAGAATTGTTTATATTTGCCGCAAGTAGTGTCTAATATTCTAGCTGGCGGTGGAACATAGTGTAATAGTATTATTTCAAATACGTCGGCATTATCCCCTTCTATTACGGATGGAAGCCTTACCCACCTCTTCTTCATAATATCATACTTTGTTATTGGCTTCAGAGGGATTTCTTCCTCCTCCTCCTGCTCTGTCCTGTCCTTTCCTTTATGGATAGGATTAGGCAGGGCCATATAAGATGTTATCTTAGGCTGTGGCCACTTTAGAATTCTTATACTCTTTTTCCCTCCTCTTAACTTTCTCCTCGGCATCATTTAGCACCTCCTCCATAGGGACTACTAATTTCTCATAAGGCCAGATACCTAAATACATTAGTAGTTTTCGGCCTTCTAGTGTTGGTCCTATCCATTTTTCTCCTTCATAGTTTAGGATGCAGATATATCTTTTGTTTTTAGCTATTATTTGGTATAGCCTTCTCATTCCTATTTTGTATTCCCTTAATAGCCACTTTACAGGATATGCACGGAAGGAAGCAATTAATGATAACAGGACCATTATGTTTCTGTCCATTTTGGCAGGGCCTTCTAAATCTTCTCTTCTAATTAGTAATCTTTCAAATCGGACGGGCTTGAATACCTGATAGACCAGCCAGACATCTATTGGCTCTACTTTATACCGACCGGATAGTAATGCGCTGGCCTTACACAGTTTTATCCCGTGCTCTACTGCCCTAGCTAAGGTCAATTCATTCCTTAGCAATTGGACTAGTCTCCAGAATTGCTTGGAATTCTTACCTTCTTCTGGAAATTCTACCCGCCTCAAATTGTATTCGTGTGGCAGGGAGCCTCGCGGGTCAAAGCTGATTGGGTTTGGTGGGAACCAGATGTGGTAGTATCTTATTACCTTGTCTGCTATATCTACGTCAAAAGCAGGCTGTTTTATCATTTTCTCTAACAGTAGTGGCTGGAAGTTCATTATTGCCGAACCTCTGAATTCCTTTATGCATAGCTTGGTCCTTCCCGTCGTTTTCACCACAAAACCTGTATAGCATAATTGGCCCAAAGTCAGAACGGTCATTATTTGGCTGTAAGTAGTGCCTCCTTTTGAAATATCATCCACGAGGAGGGTCATCTGGTTTCCCGTCAGGACGTCTTCATACTTCTTCAGCCCGTCTATTGTTATACAATCCCATAGCTCATATTGGCGCTTTATTGACCTGGTTAGCCACCTCATGGTAGTGCTCTTGCCTGTTCCTCGTGGTGCTATTACGGCTAAGGCCCGGTTGGCTGTTTCTGCTAGTAGTTCTGCCAGGGCGAGCTGGCCTAGTCCTTCATGGGTCTCTTCCACGCGCTCATAGACTAGTCTGAGAGGCTCTACCCTATCCGACCGACGGGCCTTCTCCCAGTCTATCATCTCAAGCGCCCTCTTTAGGCACGGGTAGTCGGGCTATTACCAGCACGATTAGTTCTGGCGTGCCCAATCGGGCCGTTAAGCGTTCTTTCAATAGCTCTACGGGCACCAGCTCCGCCAGGTCATACACTTCCACGTATTCCCAGTCAGGTGGGAGCCATTCCGTCAAGCTTAGAAGCCTGGAAGCCCCGCCTCCTTTGATTACTTTTCTTATTCGTCCCATGTCAGCGCCCCACGCTTATATATCGTGCGAGAATATAAAGCTTTGTGAGTTATTAGGCGTGAAAGTGAAAAAAATAAGGTGTTCGGGCCAAGCGGGCTTCAAATAGCATCGGTCTCCGCTAGGTCTGTTAGGATGTCCATGAGCACTTTCAGCTCGTATTGGGCCCGTTCTATGCTGGCCCGACGGGCTTCTAGCGTTTCTAAGCATTCTTTGGCTTCTGCTATCATGTCTTCATAATATTTGCGCCGGCTTGACCCTTCCGGTGCTTCCTTCATGCGTTTTTCTAGCTCTTCTGTGCGGGTTGTCATTTCCTTTATGCGGTCGTTTATCTTGTCATGCTCACGGGCTAGCTGGTCCATGAACTTGCTTGCTAGGGCCTGTAGGAGGCTGGCTGTTGCTCTTGGGCTTAGGGTGTGTTCTATGGCCCTGTTTTGGCGCACAACGGATATGTATAGGTATGTGTGGAATGGCTCTTCGTCGGTCCAGACGGTGATGTGTCCGTATGGCACCGGTATGACGCTGGCCGGACGGTCTTTGAGCGCCCCCATCCTTGCTCGCCCCGCTTAGACTAGTCGCCCCCGAATATAAAGCTTTGCTAGTTATTATCTGTTAGGTGGGCCGGTTATAACCGCGCGTTATCGGGCCCATCATAAACGCCCTCCGAAAAAATTAGTCTTTTCTGCTCCATTTCACTTTTCCAATCTATGCGGGTATAGGCGTCTTAGCCGGGCCAGCTCCTCTAAGGCTAGCGGGTCGCCCTTCTTCGCTTCTTCTAGGACGTATTGGAGCCATAAGTCGGTGCCCGTCTTCTTGTAGCCGCACTTTGGGCAGTATGCGGTGCCTGATAGGCTCAGCGGGTCTGTTGGCCGCACGATAAGCTGGGCGCCGCATAAGGGGCACTCCATCTTATTCACCGCCTCCCGGCCCGAGGGCTCAGCACTCCGACTTAAGTCATCACTTCTGCTGGACCGGTAATTCATCCTGACCCCCGGGCTCTCGGGCCTTAGAGCCCTGCATCACCTTCAAATATCGCACACTCCAGCTCTTCTACCCGGTCCTCAAGCTTTTCAAGGCGCTCTTCTAGCTCTTTTAGGTATTTGAGGATGTGCCATACTGCGCTTGACCCAGCGGAGCACATATCTATCTGCGTCTGGCTTATATCAACCTTGAGCTGTTTTAAGTCATACTTCATTCTTCCAGCCCCCTCGGTGGCCAAATGAGGCCCTGTTTTTCAGCCCAATCCGTTATGGCCTTTATGGCTTTCTTCCTTTCTTCGTCCGGCCCTATGGCGTGTATAGCTTCTACATACCAGCCGTTGCTGGCCTTTTTACCCATGCCTACTTTTGCGCCTTGTATGGTGAAGTAGATGCCTACGCTTGTTTCACCCCAGCGGTTGCGGTAGTAGATTTTCATGAGGACCATCGTGGCCCACCTCACCTCATCGTGATTACCGTCATTATCCTGTCTATGAGCTTCTCTTTCAGTTCTGGCGCCGATTTTATCCACTCTAATACCTCCGGGTCTTTAACGTCGCCGAACCAGACATCTATCAGCTCGTCTAGTGCGTCCATGAACCGGTTTATGCGCCAGACGGCTTCCGCTAGCTCGGGTGGGACTTTCCCGCCGGTGGCCCCTCCTGGAGTAGCCCTGTCGGGCTGAAAAACACCTCCAGGCTTGTCGGGCCTGTTTTCCCCACGCCCCGGCGGGCCGACGTGGGCCCCCTCACGTCTAGACCTGCTCCTCATGGCACTATATAGTCT
>QMZE01000012.1 GCA_003663025.1 Archaeoglobales archaeon | reverse complement strand
TCATGGAGAGGTCTCCGTGAAGGTAGAATAAATATACTCTTTAAAGATACTTTACTATTCGATGCCGTGACAGACACTAACCTGACTATAACTATTCCGGCAAAGTATGTCGAAGGGTATATGAATAAGTCTTTGATTTCAAATGTGAACTTCACTATTTCAGACCTCTATCCTAAATTCCCGTTCACTAACTGTAGATTACTCCTGAACGGATCTGGAAAGTTCAAACTCTATATCAACTATAGAGACCCCCCTCTGCTTCCAATTCCCCTGATAGTAACAAATATAACGGATCTGGACTATGCATGGGACGGCAACTACTTAGTCTTATCAGGCACTCTTTCCAGTATCGGAGAGATAAACATAACTGACTGTTATAAGCTATCACTCACTATAAAGGACAGGTTAGGAAACTATCTTCCTATCACACTATACGTAAACACTACAAAGTACACGGGATACAGTATAGAGGCTCTACTACAAATAGAGAACTATACTATCATTCTCCCTCTAAGAGAGAGAGGATTTGAGTTCTACGGTTATACAGACGGATATAATAAGACTGAGAGAAATATAGCAATGAATCGGAATATGGCATTCACTATAGAGTATAAGGTACCCACCAAGATAAACGTAACATTCGTGAAGACTGGAGAGACTGAAGATTATGTTACGGGATACTTTGAAGCCGAACTCTTAGATTACTATGATGATCCAGTCCCCTACAGAAACGTAACACTAGTACTCGAATGGAGAGGGGGTACATATAGAAAGTTCTTCACAGGGACAACTGACTCACGCGGAGTCTTCACTACGCCGGTGCTCGAACTCTATAGAGATGAGACGTATACTATAAGTGGTTCATTCGAAGGAGATGACATCTACGTAGGTACTACTACACAGACTGGAATTCAAACAGAGGCATTACCAGAAGAGAGAGGTGAAGAGATCTCTCTATGGGACATCTATAAGAATCAGATCTATGCAATAATAATCCTCGCTGCGCTCTTAATTATCCTCGGAATAATAGCAGTATTAAAGAGGGCTAAGAAGATCATTGTCGAAGAGAGAAAGTATAAGTACGTCGAAGAATAGAGTGATATCAAAACTTATGTTTTTATTTTTTCTTTCTTTAAAAGATAAATATGAAGCGACAAATATTAATAGTACTAATAATAAGTGCTATACTACTTGCAAGACCTGAGCTATTCGAAATTAAAGATGTAAGTGCTTCTCCTTCAGGATGGCTCTACCCTTGGAAGTATAGAAGGCGCATCTGGATCAACGGAGCAAACTACAACCTCACCGACTATCAAATGGTCATAAAGTTCTACTGGAGCTACGGCTTTACAGCTTATCGGGCGAACTCCTCAGAGGACTTTAACGATATAAGGTTTACAGCGGCCGACGGAGTAACAGTAATCCCCCACTGGAAGTTGTGCGAAATAGCCTTCTATGACCCTACTGGCGGAGGGCTTAATAGTATTGAGATATACTTCCTCGTAAAGATACCGTATATCCCGACCAACGGTACTTGGATCTACGTATACTACGGTAACCCTATTAGCGATGAGTCAACCTCAAACGCATCCGCAGTCCTTGATAATTACATAAACAACTTTACAGATTGGAACTATATAGATCTTGTGACATTTCATCCTGACGGCTCAGTAGAAGCTTTTAGTAAGGATTACTGGGAAGAAATAAATTACGGTCGTGCTTGGACTACTACATACCTCCCTCCAAACTTAGAGCACTTCAGAGTGTTTTTCAGAGTCAGCGGAGGCACTGCTGAAGGCCCTGCGGTTACTCGTGCAGGGCTTGTTACTTCAAATGGAACAGAGGCATTTGGAATAGAGTGGTATATGCCCTATTGGAGAGAGTACTTTGGCGCCTTCCATTACATTTATCTTGTAAGCGATGCGGGCAAGCTCTATAAAGAAGATCTCAGCTTTGCGACAGATATGGGATTTGGCGGAATATACTCCCTCGCTTGGTGTAATGAAACAAAGACAGCAAAGTTCGGCTTTTATCCGGGAACACCCTACTATGCCTATGCGAACTTTACTTTCGATTTCTGTGATGTCGCTGGTTTCGGTATTGTAGCATATCCTGAATATGCAAATATAAGGCTCTATGAACTCGGATTCGCTAAGTTCCCTCCGGATGGAGTCGAGCCCGCTCAAGGAAAGTATGGAGTTGAAGAGTCAACAGTAACAGGCTATGGCGATGGCTACTTTACAGTCAAAGTAGAAGATATTGAAGGGGAGGTCATAGACTACTTACCCGTAAACATAACGGTTATCAGGTGTAATACGACTACGGGAGAATACTTTGAGAGCTATTCGGGAATAGTATTCACTGGATTTCTATTCTTCGATAGAATGAATTACAGCGACTACGATCTCAGAGCCTATTACCACAATATCAAGATCTCTCCTTCAAGAACTGAAGCTCCCATCTACTTTACTCTCGACAATACAACTGTCGGATTCACAAGAACCTTGTATGGCTCTGTATGGAGGCTTAGGGACTATAGAGTGAGGAATGGCACGAAATTGAAGAGAGTATACATCTGGGATTCGAACTATACGCTTAGTCTCGAGGATAATAGTCCCATAGCACCACTATCAAATGTAACAGTAATTCTATCAGAAATTCCAGCAGGAGGAGGTGTCTGGTTTGGAAGTCCATTTGCCCTAGCTATATACTATGGAGAGGAGAGGCCGACTAAGGTCGAGGTAGTCTCAAATGCTACAGAGTACTCCTTCTATTGGGACGGGAATACTCTAATAATCGAAGGCGATACGGGGAATGCTACAGTTGTCAATATAAACATCACAGAGTACTACAGGCTCACAGTAGAAGTCTATGATACGCTCGGCAATAGACTATCAACAGGAATCTATCTCAACAATACACTATATAGAGGAAGACTAAATCTAACTCTACCAGTCGCAATCTATAGACTAACAGTTCCATCAACGTGGAAAGGATATAAACTCGCCAAGATTGAAGGAAGTGAGAGTGAGTTCTTACTAGATGACGAAAAAGAGATCAAGATTTACTATAAAGTTCCGACAGAAATAGACCTATCAGCGAGTGAGGAGGCACCTATCTTCGACATCTATCATCTATTTACTCAGAAGCTATCAGTAGAAGGTGTGCTCAAGGATGTATACGGAAATCCTATCCGCGGAGCTGAAATTATAGTAAAGAGTAAAGAGTGGACGTTCAAAACGATAACAGATAATGAAGGACGTTTTAGGATCAGTAATCTTGAAGTACTCAGAGGAGAGGAGTACTCCTTTACAGTGAAGTATGAAGGAGATGAAACCTACGTCGGCACTCAAGAAACAATCTCGACGACAGTCAGCACAAACTGGCTACTCTTATTACTCTTAATCTTAATGACAGTGATCATAATAATAACAATTATAATGACACTACTGAGGAGAGGAAAAGAGATAATCAGAGAAGAGAAGAGTTACAAGTACGTAGAGGAAGGCGAATATAAATACGTTGAATAAAAGAAAATAAAAATTAATTTTTTTAAACTGAAACTCAAAGTCTATATTCTCTATATGATCTAATCTACTGATGAATATGAAAAAGATCGGAATACTACTTGCAATCGTACTACTATCACTGATTCCAGCGAAAGCCTATGCCGGAACAGTGACGACAGTTATAGGAAAGGATAAGATGACAATAGAGGCGAAATTAAATGTAGATATAACTAAAGTTCCAATAATGACATATAACTTCTACTACAACTTCATAAGAACATACATAAAGTTTAAGAGGCATCTAGAGAAGATAGAAGATATCCTCGCTGATAAATTGGAGACATGGATGAAAGATAGAGGTCTCAAAAATGCTAAAGTCGAGGAACTTAAGATAGATCTAGACGTGAAGATTACGCTTATAGGAAAGGCATTCTATCCAGATACAAATAAGACTGTAACAGGCTCATGGCTCTCTGGAAATCTCTCAGACTTGACTAATGGCGGAACAATGCTATTCAGAAGTTATAATGATACGAATACTATGAGACTCGTACTAGAGTTCAACTTTACTATTCCCGAGACAGAAATTCCAGAAGATGTCTATGATAAAATATCAGAAATTAAGCTATTTCTCCTAGGTAATCTATCCAAAACTGTAACAGATTCTGCAAGCGTTGAAGTATACAACTTCACATCAGGAGAATATGATACTCTAGACATAGACGCATTGAATACTACGACAGCAACTGAGATAGCATTTACACTTGACGTCTCCGACTATGCTCCAGATAGGAGAATTATGCTAAGAATTAACATAACAGACACTCAATCCCATCCATCAACATTCGTAGACCTAGAACTAGATAGAATGAAGATCAAAGTCATATATCAAGGTATAGTTCTCACATCATACTTTAAACTCACGGTCAGTGGAATAGGCACTAGACAACTACTCGGATGGAGGATTAATGCAAGTCTTAGATATATGAAGCCTATAGTGAGGGCGTCATACGGTCCATACTCATTCTATATATCTAGAATGTTCTTGATGGACTTAAGCGGATTTGATAAGCCCCTGGAAAAGTGGAAGAGAGAGTTCAATGGAACTCATACTATATTCACTGATACTATATCATATTCCGTGACATTAGAGACAGGAGCAACTATTAAGGTCGATCCGACTCAGACATTAGTAGTAGAGGGAGAGGCTACAGCTGAAGGAGATACTATAATTGTCAAAGACTACACGACACTAATGTGGATAGGAGCAGGTGTGATAGGAGTTCTATTGATCGTCGTGATGGTCTACATGACGAAGAGGACTAAGAAGATAATTGCCGAGGAGAAAAAATACAAGTATGTTGAAGATTAATTTTTTTAACTCCATTCCAGACTTCTGATAATAAAGTTCAAGAGCATCCTCTCAACTTTTGAGCGAGCATACTTCTTTGCCTCTTTAAGCTCAATTCCTGTCAAAGACCACCTATGAGCCTTTCCTGCGACTTCTCGCTTAACTAAATGCAATGCTTCGAGTAATTTAAGTGCATAGTATGTCTGTGAAAGAGAGAGGTCGAACTTATCCGCAAGCTGACTTGTCGTCATTGGTGAAATTGAGAGAACTCTCAAGAATTCGACAGCTCTTTCACCGAGTTTTCGTGTCGGATTTCTAGGCATCTTCTCACCTCAATAATAAGTTCTGAACACGTATTAAAAAACATTACTTAATTTACTATGGAGTACTCTCAAAAAAGTAATATGAGAATAGGATACTAAAGTTATGAAACAATGTCCAGCACCAGAGTCCGATTAGAGTCATCAAAAATATCAATTCACTGCGGAATATCCTCGAAATAGAGCTATTCGATGATCTCATAATAAATCGATCGAAAGACCTAAAGAACGATGTGAGTAAGAAAAATGAGATCACTATCACGAGATAATATAAGATGACAAAATAGAGAGGTTGTTCAAAAATTTCTCTTGTTATAGGATTCGCCTCATATATTCCCGGCAAATTGACAATATAGATGAAATAATAGCTTGTGAAATAGTCTATCGTTATCATTATAAAGACGACAACTCGTAATAGATTTAATATCTTTATCATCATTAATTATTTGATCGACGAATATAAAAATATTCCCAGCTCTTATCTCAAAACTATTTAACTTCAGTTCTCTGATCTAAATGATGAAGAGAACTAGAACAGCTGGGATCGTAGCAACTAAGACATGGAGATGTACAATCTATAGACTCAATAACGAATTCTTTGCAACATGCACCGGTCCAGATGTAAGTCGAAGAAAAAGAAGATATGTGATAATTCCGGCGAGTGATTTCATGAAATGCGATCCGAGACTTCTCGAAAAATATAGACTTCCAAGAGACTTGATAAAAAGACTTGTCTCAAGATGTCTCTCAATCAAGCTAGTAATAGAGACTCTCGGCGGCTAAAAAGGTGATCTCTTGCAAGTAATCTCTCTTCTCTTGATTATTCTCGGTTCATTACTCTATATTCACGATCTCCTCTATCATCTAGATCTAGTTCCAGGACTCGGAAAGGAAGTTGAAATCGGTGGACTAAGAATACATCACGGATATATTGGCGCCCTACTGATCTTTATAGGCATCTTACTATACGGATTACTTTAAATCATCTAGAAAGTAGTAATTCATATCCGCATCGACATACCGCAAATAATGCTCTACCTCTTTCGGCAAATTTCATCCTTTTATGACACTTTGGACAAGTCGGATAGAGATCACTGAGATCAGCACTCATAACAGTATTATACATCTCTATTGTCATCCTATTGATCTCAGATCTGAATACACTAAGTTCGTGTAGTGAGGAGAGAGAGTTCAGTTTCTCCTCAAGTTTATACGTGAGTTCAACGTCGATTAATCTAGAAAAGAGAGAGACGATAGAATATCCTAATCTAGTTGGAAGTCCTCCGCGATCAAGATAACCCCTCTCCTTCAATTTCGGTATATACTGAGTTCTCGTCGCCTCTGTTCCGATATTCTTTGAGACCATCCAGCTAATTACTCTCTTATCCTCGGGAAACTCAAAATGATGCCGATATCCTCTCATCTTCTCTCTTCTCTCGACGATAGTAATAGTATCTCTAAACTTGTACTCGAATTCCCTCTCGAAAGAGACATTCACTCCATCGATTATCTTTCTTGCCACCTGAATAGTATCGCCCGTCTCTAGAACTATCTCTCTAGTCAGTACTTTTATCGGAGGTGCAAATGTCAAGATCATCATCTGAAAAATCCTATCGGCTACAAGACGCTCAACGCCCGTTAAATTCTCTCGCTCTCTTATTCCATCGACTGTCAGAAATATAGGCTGTTTCTCTCCTTTAACCTTGATAGACGGAGAATACTCAAACTTGAATATCTCTGTATTTATCAACTTCCAATTACTCATCTCTAGATAAGAGAGATACAGTTCATGTGGATCCGAACAGTAGTTAGAGTGTGTTCTAGGATATGTAATTAGTCCTTTGAGGTGAAGATCTTCTAATGCTGAATCTATGATCTCAGAAGGGATCTTATCAGAAAGCTCTAGAATGACATCATTATAATTCGGGAGTGGTCTTGCCTGTTCAATCTCTTTAACACTCTCTCTGACGTCAACTACTTTATAAACTCCAGGACTGATATTACTATCGTATAGCTCTATGACAGTATCTTTAAGAACACAGTACTTATAAGAGATAGAGTAACTTTCCTCTCTGATCTCTGAAAATGTCGAGTTCGTGATAAAAGTGAGTACGGGAGTCTGAACTCGACCTAGAGAAAATCCCCTCCTCAAATCTGGAGACTCTAATTTGATTCTCCTAGTCAGTGCTTTCGATAGATTCAGCCCGATAACACAGTCAGCATAATTTCGACCTAGTCCCTGAGCAAGCTGATCTTCTTTCATCCTTCGAATATTGGAAAAGGCCTTCTCAATTCCATACTTTGTCAACGCTGTCATGTACATTCGATGGATAAATGGAAGCGGATCATAAGAGAAGAGATCATTCATTTTCCACTTCTTTCCCTCGTATAGATATCTGAAGATATTATATCCGATGACTTCTCCTTCTCTATCATCGTCAGTCGCTATAATTATCAAATCGGGACCGACTTCGTATATGAAGTCGAGTATATTAACTAGAACTTCTTTCATGACCTTTGTACAGCTCCAATATACGTCGAAACTCGGAAGCTTATCTCTCTTAGTCCTGAGAGTAAATAGATGTCCCCTGGCCGGAACTGCCGGGATATTCAATACTGACTGAATCCTCTCGGCCGCTTGAGGTTTCTCTGCTATGATGACAATCCTATTACGACTGGCTTCGTCGAGAGAAAGAGAAGAGAAGAGCTTTGACCTCCTTACTGCGACTTTATCCCTGAAATAGATATTCCGTCTCCTCATTTCTCTCATCTATTAAATAGAGGGCATGGTTATTAATATGCGTTGTTTCGATCTTAGTAGCAGACTCCTCCCTCCCTCACTAGAGTCGTTCCGCAATTTGGACATTTCTTCTTTCGACATGGAATACCCATTTCGTGAGGCTCTCTATATCCGCACTTAGGACAGACACAGAATCCAGAAGGACCTAATCCACCGGGCCCTCTACCACGCCTCCTTCCCATTCCTCTCCTTCCCATTCCAAATCCCATGATCTCACTGTATAGAGTATAAGCTCGGCAACTTATTAACTTACTCTCTTTCTGTGAATGAAGACTATATGTCTAGGCCCTATAACAGCACTGTATCCCTCACTATCACATTCTATTATTATCGGTGTACAGATTGTCTCAGCTAGTTTGATCAAATCCTGTTCAGAGACGACTTCAATAAAGGCAAACTTCTCTTTATCGACAATACGTCCACGTATTCTAATGATTTTACTACTATTCATACAGAGACCTCATTATTAAGAGTTCTACGTGCATATATAAAATATAAAATAATCAGCACCTGGTGACCAATCATCGATCTTCCGGCACTCTCTCATCATTCTCTATATAATAGTACTACCGGATATATATGAGTAAAATCGTATATTCTAATTCCAATATCAAGATTCATACTCCAGAAAGCCCATCTCGAATGAATACCACCGATTCCATCAGGACTCTTCTCGAATCCGTGATCTGAGATTATCAGAAATAAATATCTCTCATCTCCGAGTTTCTCCTTCACTTTATTGACAATCCTACATATTTCAAGATAAGCTTTAATGACTTCAACTCTCCTCTTAGTCCAACACACGTGACTTAATAAATCTACAAGATCAAAATATACAGCGAATAGATTCCACTCGTCTTCTAATGCTCTCCACATCTTCTCTTCTCTTATCCTATGAACTTTCCAAATCGTCTTAATATAATCGTCAATTCCTCGATAGAAAGACTCTTCAAGCATTCTATGAAGTGCCGGATCGTCATTATATGTAGGTATGAGAACAGCTTTAGACGGTCGAACTATATCGAAAATTGTAGTATGTCGAACTCTACTCAACTTCGGCTTAAATCCTAACCGTTCTAGTATTCTCCTCTTCCCCTTAATAAAACTAAGAGCTTTTCTCAATAGATCAAGTTTCCCGAAACTCCACCAATATAGACATTTATGATCCGACGGCTTAACACCCGTTATGACAGTTCCCCAAATTCTAGGACTAAGAGGCTGACCTTGATAACAGTACTCAGAATCAACATAAAAACATCCGTCCACTTCTTGTAGTAGGGATTTCAAATCATTTCTAGAGATAAAAAGATCATCTAATCCGTCGACTAGAAAGAGAACAATCTTCACTATACATCACCTTCAATAATCTATCTACTCGACTATGATCTGTTAAGAGTAAGAATAATCTGAATAATGTCTTGTCCTTCCACCTTATGAATCCCCTCTTCAATCCCATTCCAGCCTTCACTCCAGTCCAAATATTTAGAGGAAGACCTCCGATACAAGTTTTGAGAAATGACTTTACTGATGCTCTCTCTATCTTCAATGACTTAGCTAATTTCGCCATGTACATTAAGAGAGAAGGAGAAATAGGCCTGCCTGGATTCATGTGAACTATACCCGTCTTCACAATCCTTATATCATATCCCTTATTCATAACATGCCGGAGTATCCAGTAGTCCTCATATACATGAAGTATTGGCGGGATTCTGAGATCTTCAATAGCTTCTCTCCTCAGAAATACATCATGGCATCCTCCTCTCTTCCAGAACTGTTCGATTAGATATTTCTCATAGTTAATACCGAGTCTTTCAAGATATGTCCTCCTCTCTATCGTTGCATCATAGTTCAATCCCCAGACTAATCCTACACTATCATCCTCGAGATATCTTTTCGCTTCTTTGAAAAATCCCCTATTCAGTAGTGCGTCGTCATCTAGAAAGAAGAGCCATTCGCAGTCAGTCTCTTTGAGAAAGTAATCGACTACTTTCTGTCTTGCAATCGCTCTTGTCCTTCCACCTCTTCCGATTATTATTTTACTCGGATGTACACTTCTCATGATATTGAGAAATTCTGTACGCGTACTATCATCATCAGAATCATCACATAAGATAGCGACATCAAATGGAATCTCACTTATCGCTCTCAATAAGACTCTTCTAAATACATCTCCGAGTTCTCGATAACTATTCTTTGTTATCATTCCAAGAGCTATCTTCATCATTCCTAATATTCATAACGTGAAGAAAATAGTTTATCTCCTTTTCACGCATCTACATCGATAATCAAACTCATCTCTAAGTCTATACGCTTCCCAGTGCATTCCTACAATACTGTCCATCTTTCTCTCGATCTCATAAGGAATCCGGATTCCCAATTTCTTACAGAGTTGCTTTATTGCAAGTACACGACCAAAACTATCTGAGACATCTCCAAGTCCTATTGACAGTTGCCACATACTACACTCTTCAACTCCACTATTTACAAATTTCATTCCTGTCTCCGCATCTTTGTATGCCTCTTCAATAAGTTTTTCAATCTCTTCGATCAACTTTTCTCGATCGAATCTTGTCTCTCTACTCATATTCTCATCAAATTTCTATATTTAAAAAATAAAACTATTATTTGACTAAAGCGGCAATTTTACTCTTTTGGTATCCAGACTTCAACAGTTACCTCGTATTTTCTAATATTTGCTGCCCAGATACGTAAATAATAATATCCCGGCTCTAGATTATGAGCGTATGTTTCACCAGTCTTTTCAAGTTCAAGTCCTGACCATGTGCATATAAGCTCCCCTTCTTCACTATAAAGCCAGATACTAAAGACTGGATAAGTACCTCTAGTCACCTTCCATCTGACTCTTAACTCTGATGAAGGAACTGAAAAGAGGGGAGTATCCTTAGTGCCAACTCCTTTGAAGGTCGCAATAACATTCCATTCTCCCTTGACGTATTTAGGCACTAATTTTTCAAGTAAATCTATCTTAGATTCAAGTCGTTCAATCTCATTCTTTAATCTCGCAATCTCTTGATCCTTTTCTTTCAACTGATCTTCTAATTCGTCGATTGTATCTCTTAATTCATCGATTGTACCTTCCAATTCCTCGATTGTATCTTCCTTTTCCCTTAACCTAGCCTTCAATTTCCTGATCGTATCCTCCTTTCGATCAAGATCGCTCTGCAGTTCCTTAATCTTGTCCTCTAGTTTAGCTATCTTTCTCTGATACTCTTCTATATCAGTCGACGGTGTAGATGGCGCAGTAGAGGTCGTCAGAAAGATCAAGTAGAGGCCGAAGAGGCTCCCGACAACGACTAATCCTACTATAATCAGAACTGTAATAGGCTTCAACTTCCCATTCGTGGTAGACTTCATATTTTCACTCGTAAAAATATACTATTCACGGATTTATATACATTCGCCAAGACTATCTCTCACTATCCCTCATCAAATATAGTAATGCACTAAGACCAAGACTCAATAGAAAGCCCAATCTTATGAATTGAGATACTGAAATTACTTCTCTCTGACCGATTTTCACGTTTTTCAAATCAGAACTGAATCCTGGCTGACAATATCCGCAATTTTGACATACGTAGAGCTTTATCATAGGCGACCAGTTTCTAAGTGTAATAGCCCTCATCTTACTTCCGCAAAATAGACAGTACTCTGGAATTAAGATCTCTCTTGGAAGTCTATTTACACCTCCCGAAAGAAGTTTAATCTTGACATACTCAGCTCCCGTAAAGATATACTCCTGTAATTTCGTACCCCTATACTTGTACAGATCTTTTGCGAACATATGCCCTCACATTTAATATATTACACGCCCAATATTTAAATCCTTTCGACAACAACATACAATTCCTCACAGATAAACAAATAGAGAACCTTGAACAATCTAAGGATAAACTTCGGCATTCGACTACCTAACGGTGATCCAAAGTGCACCTTAAATCCAGCTCTCTTCAAAAGTCTATATAACTTAATAAAATTGAATACATGCCTATGATCAAGATCGAGATAGACATTCTTAGACATAAAATTCGGAGTGATAATATGTAGTTCTCCTCGATTCTTCAAGAGATTATAGCATGTAAAAATAAATCTTTCAGGATCGTATAAGTGTTCTATTAGATGCGACACTATTATCTTCGTGAATGACCTTTCTCTAAAAGGTAGAAACTCGGCATCAGCTACAATCCAATTTAAATGATACTCTATTAGTGAAGGATGTGGACGTTCAATGTCAAGATAGACGACTTCAAAAAAGTCGAATTCTTTCGGATTGAACTTATACGACCTTCCACTCCCACATCCGCAATCAAGGATCATCTATATCATTATCATCAAGGATTAGTAAGACTAATAAAACTATTGACGATATCAAGCCATCTAGGACACTTATGATCTTCTTAGTTATCGCTATCCCTTTTACCACCATCCCTCCTCCTTTCTATAGATTATGAGATCCTCTTCAGCCCTCCTAGCCAAATCGTCTGCTAACTGAAAGACTCTCTCTATAAGTTCTTCAAGATCATAGTGCCGATGAATTCGATATGCCGGTATAGTACTATATGCCTCTCCGCGTCCAGCATAGGTTTCAGCGGCATAATTATAACGTACATCGCCACTTCCTCTTATAGTAACATACTTCCACTTTCTCTCTTCTCTGATCTCTCGATCTCTAACATCTTCGACAGCACTAGCTTCCGTTCCATCACCATAGACTCTAGCATAAACAGTATATTCATCATCCTTCGGGTCAAAGAAGATAGAGGCCGCCTCCTTGAATCCGCCTATCAACTTAGACTCGACAGCAAGCTCTATAGACTTGGGAAGCACTTTCTTCAGCTCTTCAGCAAGATCATAAAAATCATAGACGTGATCTGTAATATCCCAGACATCAGATACGTCCAATATACACGTCATAGTCGCCTTATCCTCTTCCACTCTACCTCCTATATCACGGCAAAATCTCTTGAATCTCTCTAAGGCATTCTTACTTCGCCTCATACTACTACCACTTATAATGAATATAATATATATTTAAAACTTAAAGTCCAAGAAAAGATAGGTGAGAATATGAGTAGAGAATACCTTGAAAGAGTGATAAAGGAAGAAATAGAAGGATTATCGTCAGTGCCGAGAGATCTTCTAGCATTCGCACTTGAGACAACTATAAGAGGAGGTGAAGATGCTCCCCTATTCGGAGATGCTTTTATTGAAGGACTCACAGATTGGAAAAAAGATTGCGAGAATTTCATT
>QMZE01000011.1 GCA_003663025.1 Archaeoglobales archaeon | reverse complement strand
GACTTATAAAGATAAAAAAGAAAGACATTAACAAAAAACACAAATGAAGAAACAAACACAGGCAAACAAACATCCAGCGAAAACTTCCAAAACCTCTTCACATAACCCCCACAAACTATTTATGTAGAGGATAAAATTAATCCCAAGGCTTACCTATTCTAGGATCATCCCTCCTACCATTAATTAGTCTAGGAACGACTGAGGGATCATTCCAGGGTCTACGCTCCTCATCTGGATCAGTGTAATTATACAATCGAGTAAAAAAATAAACTAAATAGATAGGCTCAACACTCAAAACCTTAAATCATGCCAATCCTATAATTTTTTTCTTCCAGTAAAAATGATCTAATTTAACTCTTCCTTTATCATAAACAAGTATCTTATAATTTTTAATCTGAATCGCGCTAATAAAATAAACTTAAGGATGATGTATATAAAGGAAGGGCATCTTTATAATGTCGCTAATATAAGATTGTTGAAAGGGTGAGCATGATGGCACCCTATTATCGTGTATATATTACTGTGAAGAAAGTTCACGGGTATTGCGCTACTGGTTATAAACCCAGCGATATGTTTGTTATTGAAAAATTCTACATTAAGTCTATGCAACATACAAAAATATGTTTACATGCACTCAGCTCTATGCTAACATTTCTTGTGCCATTCCTTAAAGGAGTATCGGCAAAAACACTCGGCATAGGAGAGAAAGACGATATAGGATATATACAATGTCCTGATCCTGGAAAACCGTATACAAAGGGAGGAACTGTGGTCTTTGAGCTAAAAAGAGAAAAAATAAGAGAATGATCTCTCTATTTCCAAACCTCTAGTTTAGATTTAACAATACTTACAATTTTCTTTGATGCCTTACCATCACCAAAAGGCGATTTATTTGGTAACCTTACCTCTTCGTGAAGGAGTTTTTCTAACTCAGCTAACACTACTACTGGGCTAACGCCAACCACTCTCGCAAAGCCGTGGATAACTGCTTCCGGTCTCTCAGTAGACATACGTAGGACTAGTACAGGTTTACGTATTTTAGGATAAGTGGCTTCCTCTTGTAGACCACCAGAATCAGTTAGTATAAGTTTGCAATTTTTCATTAAAACGAGAAATTCGAAGTAACCTTGTGGTGGAAGGAGTTGTAGATGAGATATACGCTTAATTTCATTCCATAATCCAAACTCTTGTAGTCTTTTCCTAGTCCTCGGATGAATAGGATAAACCACAGGCAGAGGACTTTTTTGTAATATCCTGATGAAATCTCGGAGAACTTGAAGATTATCAACATTTTCAGATCTATGGAACGTTACAAGAGCATACTCTTCAAATTGTATTTTCTCAAGAACCTGAGACTCAATTTCCTCAACCTTATCAAAATATATTTCGAGAGTATCAATGACAGTATTCCCTGTCACATATACCTCACCCCACACATGCTCTTCTAGAAGATTTCTCTTTGAAATTTCTGTAGGCGCAAAGAGGTAATCTGAAACGTGGTCTATCATTCTTCTATTGTGTTCTTCAGGCATTCTCCAATCATAGCTTCGAAGACCTGCTTCAATATGCCCTAGTTTTATGCCAAGTTTTAAGGCAGTTAACCCAGCTGCAAGCATAGTATTGGTATCACCCTGAATAAGCATAAGTTTTGATTTTTTATCCTCGATAGCTTTCTCAAGTTTAATCATCATTTCGCCAATTTGAGCCGCCGATTTTCTATTGTCTAGGATTAAGTTAACGTCAGGCTCTGGAAGTTTCAGTTCTTGTAAAAATATGTAACTCATTTCATAGTCATAATGCTGACCAGTATGAATTAGAACGAAATCAATACTATGCCTCTCTAATTCTTTGATAACAGGAGCCATCTTTATTATCTCAGGTCTAGTACCGATAACAACTATAACACTCATATTTTAATCGCCTTTCCAAAGCCTATACCATAATATTTGAAACCCTTTTTCGTGACATCAAAAGGTTCGAAAACTCTTCTTCCATCGACGATAATGCGATGTCTCATAATATTGCCGATGGTATTTAAATCTATATTCTTAAATTCACTATGATCAGTGACTATTAACATAACATCGGCACCCTTTAAAGCTTCTTTAAGACTTCTAGCTCTTTCTGCACCGAAGCTTTCAGAAGTATACGGATCATAGACAACTACACTAACATTTCGTCTTAAAAGCTCTTTCACTATAACCTTAGCTGGACTATTACGAGTATCACTGACATTGCCTTTATATGAAACTCCAAGGATAGCAATTTTGGCATCTCTCATGCTAACACCCACATCATCTAAGGCTTTGTCGACAATTTTCACGACATGGTAGGGCATGTAGTCATTTATTTTCCGGGCAAGAAAAATAAGGTTTACTCCAAATATGTTCTCACTTACCTTAGTGAGCATATAAGGATCCTTAGTCAGGCAAGGTCCACCGACACCAGCGCCTGGTTTATGAATATTAACACGTGGATGTGTATTAGCAAGCTTAATGGCCTCATAAACATCAATACCTATTTTCTCAGCGACAAGAGCTAGGAAATTAGCAAAGGCTATATTTAAATCCCTGAAGGAATTTTCCACTAATTTAATAAACTCGGCTGTAGTGGCATCAGTAAGTAATAAGTTTGGATTAACTCTGCTATAGAGTTCAACAGCTTTTCTCGTAGATTTAGGCCCAACCCCACCAATTACACGCGGAATATGGAGAAGTTCCTCAATAGCCCTACCTGGAGCGATTCTTTCGGGAACGTGAGCAAGAAAGAAATCCTTTTCAACAGAAAGGCCACTTTCTTCAAGAAAAGGCTTAATAAAATCTACAGTCAATTTAGGTGGAATTGTCGATTCGATAACAATAAGTAAATCCTTATGGAGACCCTGTTTGACAACTTCTAAAGCAGATTTGAGATAACTGAGATCTATAATATTATTTCTAATAGGTGTAGGAACCGCAATTATTACAGCATCACATAATTTAACCGCATCGATACCATTAGTAGTGGCAGTTAATAGACCATTGGAAACAACTTCTCTTAACAAATCATCTAATCTAGGCTCTTTGATATAGCATTTGCTCATATTAACGGCCCTAACCTTATGTTCATCGATATCAATACCAGTAACCTGCAACCCTTTAGAAGCGAATAAAACTGCAGCAGGAAGACCTACATGACCAAGACCTATAACGCTAACCTTCTCATACATAATGCTCACTATATACTTCTATTCTATTAATCTTAGAAAATCATGCTAATTTTTGCCTTTCTTAATTTCTAATATGTTTTTATATTCTTATGCTGATAACTGAGCGTGTACTTGTTACGAGAACTTCATTATTGTCTACATTGGCATAAAGATATATTCTACTATATCCTCTCCTTCTTAGTAAGTGACTGTTTCTCTTTTATTCCTCACTATGTCGCTTGGAAATTGTAATTACTGATTTTTTACTACGAACTGTAGAAAGACCAATGTAACCAAGACTGAAGCTACAAATTCTCTCATCAATGTTCTTCGTCCTCTATCAACATTATAGCATTATAAAGATTAAGCAATTCCAGTTTATTACTTACATCACAGAGATTGAAGTATTTAGTAGCAATTGGAGACCGCATAATTTTGTGTTTCATAACATTGAGAAGACTACTCCTTAGCACATAGTCTGTAGTACTAAAACCTACCTTAGATTGCATATATATTTCAGGTGAAAATCCGATTATTTTCAGAATAATTCTTTGAATGCTACGGGAACCAAGCGGTAAAAAGAATACTCTATCATTAAGCTGAAGCACAGCTCTAACTATTTTCCTTGTAAGGAATGGAAACATTAGCGCTATTCCAAAATATTCATGAGCTTTTGTATTTGTTAACGCTAAAAGCGGAAGCTTGTACTTGAGGTATTTAAACAACATCCGTTTAAATAGTGTATATCCATTACTTAAGTTCACTAAATGAGTTCTTGAGATGTAATGAGATATAAGATTAACAATCTTCTTCTTTTGTGCTAAATTCTTTGAAGCTATTTTAATGAGTTTTCTGCGTATGTAATAGTATTTCAATGATGGGAATAAATCAAGCATGTAATGTACTAATTGTCCAATTACTATTTTTTTCGATCGTTTAATATTTCTAAAAACCTTAATTGCCTCTGTTATTCTAAGTGACATCAGCGAATCAAGTAGAAAAGCTACATCCATATCATAACCTCCGAAAAGTCCATCACCACCATCACCAGTAACCATATACCTAGGGTTATATCTGTTTGCAATATGAGCAACTAGTAAATAAGGTAACGCAGCATCACCTTGACTCGGCAATCCCAAATTTCTCAAGTGTTTTCTTAGGAGATTTAAGTATATTGAAAGATATTTATTAAGACTTACTTCGTGTATCAGCACTCTCTTTAGTTTGTCATAGTCCATAATCTTCTTAAGATCGTGCAATGCTCTACTTATATAATTCAAATCTCTCGGATCTTCTCGAAAATACACAGAAATCAGATTAAAAATTTTAGAAGAGTATATCGGAATGCTTAATAGTGCAGAGGTTATCAGTGTTGTATCTAGTCCTCCTGAGAAATATAGTCCTACATTTTCATCCTTTGGAATATTTTTAATATACAGATTATCAAAAAGAGCATCTATAAGCTCTGAGACTCTATAACTGTTATTATCAGATTTAATTTCAAATTCGGGATTCCAATAATAAGCTGTCGTGAATTGTACTTTGTTGTTTATCAATAGCTCTAAGTATTGACCTGCTTCAAGTTTCTTTATCTCCTTGAATAAGGTTCTATTCCTACTAATATAACCATTAATCATAAACTCATATAATGCTATAATGTCAGTGTGTAACTCAATACCTAACATCTCAAGCATTTTCCTTATTAATTCCAGGTCTGATGATATTATGAATAAGTTACGAGGAATCAAGCAGGTATAGAATACCGCTCTTGTACCGAAGGAATCTCTGACCACGAGTATTCTGTCCGAATTCTCATCTATAAATGCTATTGCTGCTTGAAAATCATAGTATTTTAGTGCGTCAATAGAAAACTTTTTACAAAGTTCTGGGTTAGGTATTATGCCATTATAGATGATGACTTGATTACCTATACTTAATACTTCTTTTCTATACATAGATAAGACACTATAATTGTTTACTTTCACTACAAAACGATGTTGAAGTATGTTATAGCTTTTTTGAATATTAGAAGTAACTTCTTCTATAATGTGTTTCTCATCATCACTAAATATCACAAGTAGAAAGTTATTTACAGCAATTTTCATTTTTTAGCGCTACTTATTTATCAACATAGACATTTTCCAATATTATGCTATGGTAGCGTATGCAAGTTTTAACTCTTACGCAGAGCTCTTAGGATTAGTAACAAAAACTTTTTCATGGAAATATTGCATATTTAACCTATTTATTACATGACTAATAGATGCAAGTATAAAATCTCTTAAAGAAGTGCTTATAGAGTATTTTTTGAGGACCTCGAAATTTAAGTCAGAAATATCTATGCCTATGCCGGGCTTATTGGATAAAGTTATGTGTCCATCAACTATATCGAAGACTGGCTTAAAAAATTCTCTAAGTATTGAATAACTGGGATAAAAAGATGCTAAACCCACTTCTTCAAGTGGGTAGTCAAGTCGAGGAATAGATGATGCGAGATGGAGGTACCCAGCTAAGCCTATCTCGGTCATTGAGCTTGAGCCAATTTGAACCTTTAAACCGAGGTTCTGAGCACGGAGAATTGTTTCACGTGTTATTGTTAGACAACCAAATCTTGAAGGATGGATATTTATCGTATTAGTAATCTCTTCAAATGCGATACGTTCAATCATATTTGGATGCACTAGGCTTTCATCAAGCATTATCTCAAGGGAAGGATAAAAATGTTTATGTAAAACCCTAATCTCCCGAAGTCTATCTCTCGGCATTGGTTGCTCGACGATCGAGACATTGTACTTCTCCATAAGCTTCAAAGCCCTGAATGCTTTGTCAATGCTTTGAAAGCATTCATTAGCATCGGCTCTTAAGATCACATTATGCTCTTTGACATCATCAACCAGAGAAGACAGAATTTTCCTTAATTCGCTTAAACTACATGGAATCTTAATCTTAATATGTTTAACACCCTTTCTAAGCCAGGATACTAGGCCATATTTCATTCTACTAGGTATGTCGAGAAATACTGTACCCCATACATTGATCTTCTCTCTGAACACACCTCCAAGAATATTTGCAACTCGTACTCTCCTCTTCTTCCCATAAAAATCCAACAACGCCATCTCTAGTGCTAGAAATGCTCCCCAACTTATTCTCCAAGACTTTTTCAGCAGGCTCCTCTCATACTCTGCGAGTTTCATACGAGCCTCTTTAAAGGTACATTCTTGAAGTCTTTCGATGAGTGATGAGAAGTTAATGTAGTCTCTGACTATTGAAGATCCATAAGGTGTTCCCTCACCGAGAAATATGCCTTCATCTGACTTCAAAAAAACGATTAAGTGATAGCTTTTCCTAACAGGCTTACCTCCTCCAATAATATGCGATACTGGAAATGCCAGTAATGATATGGCACAGTTCTGTTTCTCTAGCACTTCCATCACTAGGCAGACTTCATACTATTCATCAACTCTAGAGTGCGTCTGTAATGTATGGCTTTACGAGCCGTGCTTGACAAAACGTATAAACTTAAAAAGGGTAATGCCAGATATTTTAATGATCATTTTTAACACTATTCGTCAAAGTCTGAAATATGGTGATAGAATGCCCGTAGCTTAATAGCTCAGTCACCTATCATTAAAACCCTCATTTTTACTGGTCCCCTAATATATGCTTCCGAATATTCTCTCACTTTAGGATCCTCTGTAACAGAAGATATAACTTTAATCCCGATATAATCCTATTAACTCTAGGTCTGATTTTTATAGCATTTTGCTTGTATGATTTTAGAAGTGATCTTCCCTTGTCTGTCAATTCTTCGAGGAATGTAATAATGTACTTTTCGTCATTAGGCTCACAGATAATACCTAAACCACCGTCTTTTATGACCTTCGCTAGCTCAGAAGACTTGCGGACTACAGCGAATACTGGAAGCCCGCATGCTACGTATTCATAGAATTTCGCTGGAATGGCGTAATCAAACATTGGATCATCTATGCGGAAGATCAGTCCTATATCTGTGGCTGAAAGTATTTTTGCTAAGTCCTTAGCTTTCTGGTACCTCCCAGCATAAATCACATAAGAGTTCAGACCTAGCTTCTCGACGTAATCGAGAATTGGCGAGAAATTCTCGCCCACAAGGAGGAGCTTAACTTTACAGCGCTCTTTATAATGTATCCTCCTCATAGCCTTAGCCATGTAGTCTAGGAACTTATGTAAGGGATAGTAATACGTTAATCTGCCGCTGAATACCAGAACCACATCACTCTCATCAATACCGAGTGTCTCTCTGATATGTTGCCTTTCCTCAGGATAGGGCTTAAACGCCTCTAAGTCTGCACCATTGGGTAAGTGAACTGACTCTATACCCGCTTTCCTTAGAATGTTTCGAAGGGATAGTGTAACAGTTACTACGAGGTCTGCTCTCTTATAAATGGAGTGGTTAATGCTCCTAATAGTCGATGCGAGTACTTTCTCGAATTTTGACCTTGTCTGTCTCAATAGGTGCTCTTCTGATGGATCCCTTACATCGATCACAATCTTGCTCCCCATAAGCCTTCCAGCAAGATACATAGCTAAAACGCCGTCCGAATTAGGTATAGATATTATCATTATATGAGGTCTGTATGTAACTACAACAGGTAGTAATCCTATCAGCGACAGTAACACATTTAGAAGCCATACTTTGACAGGATTGTATGTTGAAAAGTGTAGCGGAACGTTAATTATAACTAAGTTATGAGTTGGTTTTCTCTTCTCATTCTTAATTAATCGAAGATTTCTCATCAAGTCTCTACTGATAGGTATTGATCCAATAACTCTGATGTTGAACCCCTTCTTGGCTAGAAACCTGGCAAAGAACTCGACACGCCTCCATCCAGCACTTGGAAACGGACACCTAAAACCCCACAATATGATCAACGCTCTCAACACATGCTCACGCCCTTAAGTAAATCTCATGAACCATGATAAGGCTTATTTTCTTCAGACTCGAGGATATACTATAAAGCTAGGATCATAGTACGTATTCGAGACTTTTTAATCTACTCAATCGCGCTTACGGTATAAATATTGGTGGGTAGCGTAGGTTTAACTTGTGTATTTCTATGGGAAACTATTAATTGTATAGAATAGGGCATAGTACCTATTATTGTAGATTAATGCTGTTTCGATTGTTAATAACTCAAAGGGCTTTAAGTAATAACTCTTTAATCCAGGCCTTCCCGAGAGCCTGTCAGTCAGATATAACGGAATGATAAGCTCCCTCTGTGTACTTAGTAGCGATTTAATCATAGATACCGATTCCTCAGGTAATGAGCCTGTATTTATAAATCCTCTAGCAGGAAATTTATCCGCATTCCAGATCAGGTCACTATATCCAAAGGTTATATAAGGATTAAGTGTTACTATTCTTGTGTATTTAGTAGCAAAACTATTGATAAATTCTACCGCCATGTAAATATAGGGTGATATCACTGTATTGATAATAGGTCTATACGATTCCTTTTGGTACTTTAGTATTGGCGAGAGTGGGTTCAAATTATAGTTACTGATAAAGCCTATTAAAATAAATGGTATAAGTAAGATTGCAAAAGTCTTTTTGTTATTGATAAGGCTTGACACTCTATCAATGAGAAGAAGTGCTAGAAATGACTGCATGAATGGAATCGTCCTTACAACCCCCCCTATGCTACTTACACCTGCGTATGAGACTAGGTATAGTGCTGACGTTATAGTTAAGAATCTAAAGATTTGTTCTATGTTATTATCAGAATTCTTTAGTTCTTTCTTACTTGTGAGTGTTCCAGTAATTTTCTTCAGTACATAATGGACTACTAATAGGGTTGAGAACATCATTAGAATAACTGGTTTTCCGCGTGATGCAAGAAGGTACATTACCAGTTGTAACGGTGTTAAATTTTCATGTCTTTTCATAGCCTTTTCTAACTCAACTATTTCACGCAAATACAATTGACGCAGTCTATTAATAGCTCCTATAATTGTTCGACTTGATAAAATAGCATCTACGTAGACCTCATATGTAACAAATGTAACAAATGACACTGTTACTATCATAAAAAATACTCGTAAAGTTTTTATATTCTCTCGAAGCAATAGTATATCTAGTACTAAAGTGAAAAAGAGGAATACATGAATCGTCGAGGCGTAATGTGTTAACATCAGGCCAGTAAATGGTAAAATCATACATATAATCCCACTAGAGTTTAATTCTTGAGATTGCATGTAGAATCTGAAGAGCTTGAGAATTATGAGAGAAATCATTGGGTATGAGAGGGCTGTACCACAATAGGACACATAGAAGTAGAGTGTCGAGATCCCAAATAGTATAGCAAGTGTTGAAACATTTATGTTTACAGTTGATAAGAGTATATGAAATACTAAGACGTAAACTATATAACCTAATAACATTACGAAGCTCATTGCTATGTCTAAAGGTATATTGCTTAATAAGGATATGAATGTAGGTATCAGGCCATTGCCTGGATGAAATCCGTATTCAAAAGAATAATAAAGTTCATTGTTTTGAGCTATCTTACCATTGATTAATATCCATTTAGAGAAAGAATAATGAGCTAGGGCGTCATATGTTCCATAAATTGCAAGTGGCGATAGATACTTTATAATAGGGGTTACAGCTACTATTCCAATAATCAGAATAGAAGTGAAGATAGTATTTGCAAAGACGTTTTCGAACAGCGCACCAGATCGTGTCAAGATCAATATCATTATTGCTGTGAGAAGGAAATACGAGAGGATTCTATCAAGAATCCAAAGATCCTTAAATGCTGTTGCATGGCAAGATACCTCTACGATATAATAGATAAGTGAAAGTACTAATAACATCAGTGAGAGAAGTCCTCTCACGTTGGATGTTATAGTAATCATGTATAAATTACACTTCTCCAAGCTTCACTCAAATTTACTCTCATTAGCTTTTTCAGAACTGACTCCCTCACTTCTTCCCCTATTTCAATAACATTCTTTGGTGATAACTCCTGTAGGAGATAGACCCTTTCGAGCATATCATCTACATCTCCAGGCTTGAACATATACTCCTCAACTCGAGTACCATTTAAAATTTCTATAACGCCACCAATGCGTGAAGGTAATGGTATAGTGTTGCTAACAATAGCCTCAAGTACAGCATATGGTAAGGGCTCCTCACATATAGACGGAAATATGAGTGCCCAAGCTATTTTGTGTAATCTCATTAGCTCATCATGCGGCAATCTACCAACAACCTGTATTATTCCACTACCATACAGTCTGTTTATAGTACTAACATACGCTAGGCTTTTCCTGCTGTATTTGCCTGCAAATATGAACTTGGCTTTTCTTCCTTCCTTGAGGAACTTTACGATAGCCTCTAAAAGTATGGGAAACCCTTTGATGTAACTGTCTCCACCTACATAGAGAAATATAGGTATTTGGTTAGGCTTTTTTTCTATGTTTGGTATTGGTGGAGGTGGATTGTATATAACTCTTAGCTTATCTTTAATGCTTGGTACTACCCTTGTTATTAATTCTGCATGTCTTTTTGAGGTAGCTATTACAGTACTAGCCATCTGTACCCATTGGAGAAGTGGGAATGTACGCAGGGAATCACCCAGGTTTAGAATTGTACTTTTAACGCTCTTACACTCCAAATGTTTAATCCTAAAACTTTCTTTGATTAATTTAATGAGACTTGGATCAACCGAGCACGTATAGGGTATTACACTTGAGGGGGATATAATCTTATAATCATGTAGATGAACGATAACTTTCTTCTTCAGTCTTTTTGCAACTGGTATAAATGTGAAAGCATATGCCAAATAAACTATATCGTGTTCTTGTATGAGTTTTTTATATCTTTTTTCAACTAAAGTAGTTAAAGGAAAACTCTTTTCTATCTTTCTCAAAAGAGGATCGGCAATATATCTAACTCCCTTAACTTTAATAGGATCAGAAGTGCTTGTTAATACCGTAATCTCCACATTTTTTAGTTTTGATAATGATTCTATAATTAGATGAGTTGCTAGCATGCCACCACCTCCCTCAGGCCAGTAGACTGGCGTCACGACTAATAGTTTTTTAGGCATGAGTTTTAAGCTATATTATAGCTTTGAGACTATTGTATTCTTTTTCAGCAACTCTATCCCATGATGAGTAGTTACTCAGTAACTTTATCGTATGCTCGTCTATTTTCTGCTCTTTTTGAACCAAAAGCTCTTTCAGCAAAACATTAGCAAATGTGTTAATATCTCCTGCTCTTACAAGGAAAACCATGCTACTATTCGAGAAAATATACTTTAATGCCGGAATGTCATACGCCACTACTTTCAGCCCCATCGCCAGAGATTCTAGTACCGTAAGCGAGAAAGAATCCCTATAAGATGGATAAGCAAGTACGGCGTGCCTTGACACTTCGGGAAATAGCCTGTTAGGAGAGAGGTAGCCAAGATACGTGATATTTAACGCCTTTATGGATCGTAATATGCGGAGAAACTTTCTCAAGGTTCTATTATCATCAGGTTTGCCAATTATCGTCAGCTTAGCTTCTGGCTCTTCACAAGTGACCTTTTTCCATGCTTTTATTAGATCAAAAATCCCCTTTTCTTTACTTATCCTGCCAAAATAGATGGCACTCAAGCGCTCCTTCTTGTTTTTAGAGAACTTTAAGAGAGTTGTATCGAAAGCGACTGAGGGTCGTAGCACTTTGATCTTAACTTGATCAGCAAGTTTTAGCAGATAAGGAGATTTTAGAATTGGCTGAGGAGATACAGCAAAAAATGTGAGATTCACTTTGCTAAGGATTGTCTTAAGTATTCTCATGCTTAATGTTCTCTGTATTAAGTTCCCTAGATCTAATTGCAAAAGTATAATGGCTTTTTCCGTTAAACTAGTAAAATTGGCTATAGTTGTAAGAGCATCGACTGTTTCGTGATGTGAATAAATGGCTGAATACTTATCTACATAATACCTTCTAATTTCATTCCAGAATTTTTTTTCAAATAATTCCATGAAAAGCTGCCTAAAGTTACTTAATACTCTGATGAAAGAACTTAGAAATCTTCTTTCGCAGATTTCCTTTAAAAACATCGTTACATTGACATCCAATGCTTTATTAAGAACTTTCTCATTTATTGTGAATGAGTACCCTGAGAGTTTTTCTAATTTGTTTATCGAATCAAGGATTATATTGGTAGCTTCAGCGATGGCATCTCTGGGATCCTCTATAGAATCATCGCCTTTGATTACTTCATCTAAGTAGAATTTCATAGCTGTTCTTATGCCATTAACCGGTATATAGAGTTCTATTTCGAACTCCTCTGATAACTTTCTTATTAATCTAGGGAAAACTTTAAATGATCTTCTGTATCCTCCTATGCCGATATCAAATGGCATGGATATTATTAGGAACTTTCTCATTATTCTATCACTTTCAGTATTTGATTTAAGCAATCTTGTGGATTACATGACGAGGTATTTACTGTGTTGAGGTGTAGATATCGTGCAAGTGCATTATAGTATGGTAACATCTTGACTATCAATTCTTTTTCGATCGGTTTACGCGAAGTCAAAACTTGTGGTGACGCAATTACGTAGAAGGTTCTCGGCTGATATTTTGCTGAAAGTAATACTAAAAGTTTTAGAGATTTAGAAGTTAAAAGCATATGTATACTTTCATTAATTCCTGTGAGAAGCCACACAATTACATCTATTATCGATCTTTCACTTATAATAGCGTACTCTCCCCTCATGATATAGTAATTCATCATAATTAGTGGTATTATCGAGAAAGTCTCGACGTATATCCAAAATTGCCGAAGCTTCGGGGGTATCTTAAACTTGTAAAAATGCAATTCTTTACCTCGCAAACCAGCGAGATCGCGTAGAATACGCATCATGATATATGCTAGCGTGTGCGTACCTCTCAATCGGACTATCTTTACCTTAAATCCTTGCTTCTCCAGATATGCCTTAAGTAGGCATGCTAGGGTTGTTTTTCCAGAAGCTTCAGGTCCGGTAAACAGTACGAGAGGTTTCAAAATCACTCTAAAGTGTTTCAAGAAGCATTCTAAGGATATTTCTCATATCATTACGTGGATCGGTAACATTATAAATTATATGTTTTAGACAATCTAGGTTCCTAGCAATCACCTTATTTCCTGCAGTTCTGAACATTAAATGGGAGATATCACAAATGCTCATTTTCTCCCTTTTAACCCAACCGATGATAGATTGACACAGACTAGTACCTAGGTACACTACTATCATTTGGGTGTCTCGTAATGCTGCAAGAGCTAATGTGAGCGTCACTTTGTAAAAAAATCTCAAGGCTAAGCTTTTCCATCTATTTATACATGCCTTGCATAGCTTTTTCGTGAAGTATATGTAATCAATTACCGCATTAAAATAATATTCATCGATTATCAATGAAAATTCTCTCTTCGTTAACTTATGGTAGAGCTTATAGACGAATATTGATGTAAGTAGCTTTATCGGCGCGTACAGCGTATCGAGAACTGCCATTAGGCCTATATACTTACAAAAGAGTTCAGTGTTGTTGAATCTGAGCGTCAGGTAGTAGTTGCTTGTGTATTTATACCCTGTTAGCAAGACCAGTATTTTTGTTATAATGTATGCAAAACCATGGTTTATATTTATACCTATGTATTTACTTGTATACCCTCTCTTAGTTATCGCTTTGTCTAGCAATCTAGCTAGCGTAGTCTTACCTGATGCCACAGAGCCTAATATAACGTATGTTCTCATTCTTGGAGCTTCTTTACTGACGGACTAAGTCCTAAAATGTACTTGGTGAAAGTATCAATACCTTTTCCCCTTGGTAAAGATGTTACTTCATGGATAACTTTCATTAAAGGATCTTTTAGCATTTTTCTAGTGGTCAGGTGAACGTATGATAGAACGACTGTATGCAGTGCGGGTCTCAGTGGAATACTACGTAGTTTCATCGCTACTAGAAGTTTGGGTAATTTATCAATATTGAGCATTTCACGTTCTCCTAAAATCTGTAAGAGATATAAAAAGACTTGGAGTGGCAGCAATAAGCCAATCTTCCCAGCCTCTTTAGCGAGATTCTCAAACTTTACCCCATGCCTCTTTAACGTTATCGCGAAATTTAAGAGATCGGCTAGCGTGATGTACAGATCCTTAACCACGGCGTGCGCTACGAGAACTAATATCGAATCTATGGGCGAAGGTACTCTGATGCAGTTCAGCTTCGTGGCGCGTTTAAATAGGAGTTCCTTAGGGTAGTACTCATACCCTGCAGCTGAGATGCTAGTATGTAGTTCGATATCTACTATGACACTGTCCCTAACACGTCCCCATAGGTGTTGCTCTAAACCCACTTTTCTCCTAACATAGCCGAGGGATTTAAGAGTTTCTTCAGCCTGTGTAAGATCCTTAGTAGAGTATAGGAGGAGGTCTATATCGGCAATATCCTTAGGGAATGATGAGAATGTTTTGAAG
>QMZE01000010.1 GCA_003663025.1 Archaeoglobales archaeon | reverse complement strand
GAACAAGAAAAGCCTCTACTCCTTCATCGGAGCGATCCTCTCAATAATATCTCTCTTCATATGCATCGTCCTTATTCCAGCATTACTAATGACCTTCATGCCTCTCTATCTGGGCTTTATAGGTGCACTATTATTTGCTGGTCTTATTGGGCTCATTAACGAGTTATGTATAGGCCTGATTCTCTGGTCTCTCTCCTTAGTCCTGATAATAAAGACACTCAAAAAACTGGGAGTTGTGAAACAAGCTAAAACGGTAAGCTAACCCTCCCTCTGAAACGGCTGAACATCCTACGTCTAGTGCTTTCCAGCTTAAACGCCCCTATAAACTCTTCAACCATAGTTCTACTCTTCCTCCGCACCTCTTCCTCAGTAAGCTCTGGATGCATGGCTCTAACAACGTTCAAGCAAACATCGTACAAGGCATCCCTGATCTCACTCTCATTCGCATGTCCACTACAGTACAAATTGAACAGGTAATTTACCGTAGAGGCCACGTCCATCCTCACAGTAGGATCATTTATGCCACTCAACAAATTCAATATTTTCGCTTGAAGACTCATTGCCCCTCCCCAAACTCCTCAATAACTTTTATTAAAGCACGCATTAAAATGTCTTCCTTCCTTATCCCAGTTTTCTTTTCAACTTTGTCCAGCCTTTCCCATATTCTACTGGGAATCACGATCTCTAGCTTGCGAGCTCCCAATCCTAAGCATCACACTCCCAAGAGCCTTCTTACTCTCCTTTATTATCTTCGCCTTCCTGACTGAAATACGTTTATCCCTTATCAGCCTACTCAGCACACCCTGATTCTCCGCAAAAAACAAAACCGTTTCGTCTGGAACCTTCACGTCTATGATCAGCCTCAACCCCTTCTTCGTAGGAACAAGCTTACTAGTACTTATCACGTCCACGTCCCTAGCACGCAAGTACCGTACCTGAGCCTGATAGTAACGCTCAACAGCTCGCAGAGTCTCATCCAAAATCCACATAAGCTGTTTAAGACTCCAAATGACATCCTCCTCGCTCACTAAAGGTTTCTGCACAACCTCCTCTTTTTGAGCACTAACCGTCTTTGACGCCATTACCGATTCACTCATTTACTTTTATACACGTGTAGCCATATTAATCTTTAGGTGAGAAAGAAAGATGCCCCTCTACAAGACTGGCTTAGACATGTGGAAGAAGTACCAAGCGAAGTTCAACCCAACGGTAGTTTCGACAAGGTTCACGGATGTCCAGCAGATAGCTCTTGACAGAGCTCAGGAAGGACTCAACATGGTCGCCACCGCCAGAGACCTCATCCGCCCCATACTGGATGAGTATGGGGTTGCTGGCGGTCTGAGAGCCACGTACCTAGCCTTCGGTACGGCTCTCTTGAAGCACGTCATCCGCCAGAAGGGAGACACCGCTAAGAACATCGCAACAGGCCTCAAGAGCTACTACGTTACCGCCTACGGGCTTGATCCCAGCATATGCGACGAGATCATTCAGGTGATCTCTGGCTGGGTTATAGCCTACTAAAGCCCGATAGGCGGACAGTAGGCCTCTGAGGCTCATTCCCCCATTTTTTTAGGGTAAAATCTAAATATCCTATTTGACTTATTCTCTCTCAAATGACACGGTACGGCATAATAACTAGCTACGCAACATCCTTAACCGTCGTGGGCAGGGACATAGCGTACACCATCAATAAACTTGGACACCAAGCAGTTTTCCACGACTATCAAGTGCAATGGTACGACGCCAAAAAAGAATTTGACAGAGGAATAATATTCATACCCTTCGATCCGCTCTACGCTCCATCATGGTTCCTGCTTCAAAGAGACTACAACCTGCACGGAATCCCATCAGTTACATATGTAACCACAGAAGGAGAACCCAAAAAGTGGCTTGTCAGAGACTGGATAAGGAGAGACTGTACCTTCATAGCAAACAGCAGATTCACGGAGAGGATGCTGAGAAGAATCGACGTTGACGTTATAGACATCATTTATCACGGAGTAAACTTCGACATGATCAACCAGATAAACCCCCCAAAACAACAGCTAAAACAGGAGCTAGACGCTAAAGTAGTCTTCGGTACAGTTGCGTCGGAACTACCGAGAAAAGGCCTCTCCCATCTGGCTCAAGCAATAAGAATGATCTCCAATAAACTTCCAGACGCAAAGTTCTATGTGCTTACAACCCCGAGAGGAACAGCTCACTTCATCGGACTTGAAAACGTACACGTATCCCCTGAGTTTGGCCACCTCACCAGAGAAGAGGTCTTATCCCTGATCGGCTCATTCGACTATTACATATGTAGTTCACTAGCCGAAGGATTCGGCCTCCCAGTCCTAGAAGCACAAGCGTTTGGCATACCTGTAATCTACCCGTACTATGATCCGCTAAACGAAATAGCACATCCAACAGCAAACTTCCCAGTAAAGATCATAGGAGAAGAATACCAGTCTCAGGATCAGGGAATACTGTTTCTGTTGCATAGATACAAGCCAGAAGACATGGCTGAACAGATCGAAAAAGCCTATGAAATATACACGACTTCGCCAGACGAATACCAGAAACTAAGCCAGCAAGTAAAAGAGTTCTCTCAGCAGTTCGACATAATGAAAACCTACTCTAAATTCGTTAAGGAGTGAATAATAGTCCATGCCCAAGTCTATGATAAGCAAAAAGCCAAGCTCAATAAAAGCGAAGTATCACCATAAAGTGGTTTCTGATAGTGCGATCTGCAACACCTACCTTAGACTGTTAGATATTGAACCCTTATTCGCCAGATACGTGTGGATGCAACTTTCCGTGTTTGATCTGTCAGAGCTAGGCTTGGGGCTACTCTATAACATCCTGCCCGTAGACTTTGAACCCTACTCCATAGACTACGCCTTTGAAACACCAACAGTAGATGAAACCCTGCAAGGCATATGGGCTAAATTCAAAAAAGTAGACTTCTCCAAACTGTACGCTTGGATGACGGACTTCAGAGAATACATAATGGAAAACTTTGAAGAAGAGTATCAGGCCAGCCTGCTTGCTATGACCGCTGAAAAGGCTGTATACGGAATCACGCCATACGCTAGAGGAGTTTACGATCCCGTGATTGCGAGAGAGTTTCTCCGAGCAACGTTCCATAAACTCAGACTTTTGAGAACGCCAGATGAATCATGGAAATCCATGCTCCAGCACATAGCCGACTACTTGGAGATGATCGGAGTAACCGACGACAACGTGTTCAACAGGATAATGATGCTCTTTTCAGCTCAAACTCAGAGCTTCGTTTTAGGCTTGGGAGTTCTCGGACTAAGCAGACTACCAGAAATGGATGGAGAATACTCAAAAGTACCTTTCATGGACGCTCAAGACCGTATCCACGACTTGAAATTCAGAACTCTGGATCATCTACAGCTAGGCTTTATACTGGGAGTTACCCCGCTAGGTTACGGCTTACTCCTGCCTAAAAACAGCATCTACAAGCTTAAGGAAGGAAAGAAGAACCCTCCCGTAATCGAAGTTCTAACCAACAAAATATCTGGAATAATAAACAGGTTAACCCTCAGCACGTGGGCATACAGCAACTACAACCGCCCAGAAGAAATGCTCAACTACCATAAAAGCGACAAAGCAGACCAGTATGATCTCCTGCAAACCCAGAGGCGGTTCATAGAAAACTGGGTTCACGCAAGAATACCGCCAGACGAAGCTAACCCTGTAAGGATCAGGCAGTACCAAAATGCCGTTTTACAATGCGTGTGCTGGAGAGCGAAACGCCATAGGTGGGGATTCAAATCATGGGAGTCTATGACCGAAGACCAATTCAAAGAGTGGTGGCTGGACTACTGGACAAGACAAGGTTTAAGTAGAGAAACCCTAAATGATTTATATGGGGGAATGAGCCTATGGGTAGAAAGAGCAAGAGAAAACAAACTGGTGCTGGGCAGGAAAGTACAGCAAATACGCAAACGCCTAGCTCTGTCAGTATGAGACCGACCTTTACCCCGCAAGGAGTACCCACTCCACCTCAAGCCCCACAAATAGCCCCAGAAATCAGAGATGAACTGACAAACATCATGCAAGAGCTATTGCTCAAGACGCATGAACTCAGCTTTGAGTATTCAACATGCGACTGTGAAGAGATACAGACATGCCCGCTAGCACAGAAAAGCAAGGAACTATTCAAAGTTGTGAAACGGCTTAACGAAATGATGCGGAGAATGGCTCCGCCAGCCAAAACCAGCTACGTGAGCTAGAGAGGGTTTACGTATGGAAACAACCACGTTTCACATAACCCCCTTTTTTATGGAGATTGATGGAGTTCAAGTTGAAGTACTTGAAGTGTTAAAAAGCGTTGCTGTTTCTGGAGACACGTGGTACCACGTGGTCGTTTGCATACATTATAACGGAATAAAAAGCAGAAGATACAGCCTAGACGTTAAAGACACAAAAGACCTCACGAATAAACTTAAAATTGAGATCACCAAAATCAAATTTATAGATTACGCTTACGGAATAGATGAGGTTAAGAGGTTAATAACGTAATGTACACCTCAGAGATCGATCCTGAAGAACTGCAACGGATGAGTAAGCTACTAGCGGATACGTTGCTTGAACAGTTCCAACAGGAAGACAGCAAAGCACAATTCACATTAATTACATGTGTAAGCGGATACGAAGTCATCAGAGAAGACCAGATCACAGAAGTAGTTAACCTAGACCTAGTGGCATCCGCAACGGCAGGTGTTCTTGATCCATTCGGACAGCTCAAGGAGTGGTTCACAAGCATAATAAACTCTATCTCCTCTTGGATAGTTTCAAGCGTAACCGCCTTCATAGATACATATGTAACCCCGACTTTGGACACGATCCTGTATAACGTATCAACGGTAATCTCAGACTTAGCAGACATACCAACCCTAGTGGTTTCAGCCATAACTCAGGAATTCCCAGATTTAATTTCAAGCATAACAGATAGCGTGGTAACCTCCATCAACGTGGTGGTTCTTGATCCAATAGAAGCGTTTGTAACGTGGGTTTCAGATCAGTTTACAGCACTTATGCCCATCGCAGACACCATAATGCTTGAGCTTACTACAGCTCAGGAAGTGGTGTACAGCTTAACCGATCTTTTAACCAACCTCCAAGTAACAGCACCAGAAATAGTAACCTCAGTCTCAACCGCTATTTGGCAACAGCTAATAGTCCCCCTCTTTGAGGAAATAAACACCTCAATTATTGAACCTCTGACGGAAAACGTGAATAATGTCATAGTGGAAGTGGAAACCCGCTTACAGCAAGCGAGCGAAGTTATAACCAACCTGTCTACTGGGATTCTCCAATTCCCAGAGTGGTTCCCCACATGGTTTGAGGAGTACATAAGTAAACCAATAGTGGAAGCTATAACCTTCCCAATGATTACAAACCCAGCATCTTGGATTACAACATCTCTGAACCCCATGATCGGAGATTTAACCGACTCCCTCCTGACTGGCTCCCAAATCGTATGGAACGTGATGCTTGAGGTACTCGGAAATGTGGTCGAAACCCTTTGGAAAGGAATAGAAGGTCTGATGGAGGTTGTAGGGGAAGTATTACGTAATGCGTTCACGGGAGCTTGGAGCATATCTGAGACTTTAGGCAGACCGTTTGAAAAGTTTGTAAAAGACCTGTACCAGCCTGTACCCGAAAACATGGCAAAACAGCTAGAAGAAACCACAATCCCCGTCTTCAAAGAAATCTTCAAGGAATTCGGAATAGAAACACCAGAATACCTCAAGCTTGACCAAGTTTCATTACAGTTGATTTCAGGCGGAGCGTACACAGTCAGCACAATGTTTATGCCGTTCTGGGGACAACTGCCGATACGGCTAGCTTCATGGATTCTGAGAGCGATCGCCAGTTGGGTAAGTAATCAAGACTGGAAGATGCGTATAAGCCTCAAACCGCTAGGGATAGGCGTAGAAACAGAATTTAGCTGGAGCAAAGCGTTAGGTGCTTCAATAACAAGGTTCTCAAAAAGCTTGATGAAGTGGCTGGATGAGATCGGAAGAGGCATGGTGTACGGTTATTCAATATGGCTTACGCAACCGATAGCGAAGACGTTAAACTTCTGGTTCAGAAACTTCATTCCCATTCAGCTACCTTCACTAGACATAATGAGGGAGTATGCAAGGAGAACGCTACCGCATGAAACAAGCCCAGAAATAATAAAACTGTTCAGGTACTACATGGGGCTATACGGATATTCGGATATAGTTTTGGATCAGTTCTTCAAGCCAGCACAAGAATTCTACATACAGGTAACCGACAGATTCGGTTCAACCAGAAAAGTTCCGCTATCCCTGATCTATGAGCTCCCATCTGCGAAAGACGTAGCTACGATGATGGTGAGGGACATATTCCCGTCGATGGAAGAATTCCAGAAACTGTACCTAGCAAGAGGCATGACACCAGATATTGGAGCATTATACTACTTCCTGCGGTTCCGCTATCCGCCTCCAGAAAAACTATGGCAATTCGTAACGAGGGGCATATCTGGGCTACTTTGGACAACCCTCACGTCTGACGAGCTGGATGAGATCAAAAAAGAAATAGAGGCCATAGGAGCTCATATCCCAGTATCCCCTGCGGAACTAAACTTTCAAGCGAACAAACTGTTATCGGCCTTCAGAACCTACATGAAATGGCACGACTACTTCAGAGGAGCATGGATCAAAGACTTCCCGTCAGACAACCTCATTTACATAGATACGTTAGCCGACATTCCGACGAAAATAGATCAGAGATGGATGACACGGTGGGGCTTATACCAGCTCCTAGCCGAAAAAGGAGTACAGCTATCATCCCCAATCTCAGAATTCAGAGAGAAAATCCTAGAAAATTCCCCAGCATCAGAGATAATAATGGACTTGACATTATTCTCAAGAACCCTGCAAGCAACAGGATTGCACCCAGACTGGACGCCTCTAACAGCAGTTGCAGAAACAATAAACGCTCTAACGGATGAAAGAACACTACTGAGAACAGGATTCATAAACCTGTTTAAAGAAGGGTTCTGGGACATAACGGCTCTTGAAACCCTGCTAGCTGGGATCGTGAAAACAAGCTTTCAAGTATCCTACTTTGACACAAACGATTTACAATGGAAAACTGGATGGATCAACTATCCAGTCATGTTCCTGCCAGCAGAACGGAAACTCCTAGAGCTAAGAGCGTTGATGGACAGAGCCTTAGACATTTTGCGAGAAACAGTAAGGGACATAAGCAGGGGATACTCAGAATGGATCATAGAAGACTACAACGAATTCAAAGAAAAACTGACAAACATAATCGACAACATAAACGAATTCTTCGCAGAAGACTACAAAGGAATAACTGGCGTAGACCTCCCAGAGAATTTGAAACTAAAATTCGTCGAAGCATACTACAAACCCTACATCGCAAGCTTGGACATATACAAAGACATCTACACAGTCAGGAGAGTCCGATACTGGACTCAGAGATGGTTGGGCTGGGTAATGTACAGACTTGCGACTGGCGTAGTTTCTCGGGAAGACGTGCAGAGCCTTATTACATATGTAGGAGAAAAAGCCAAACTCACACCATACGAAACAGAGTTCATAGAAGGGGTGCTTGAAAGGCTCATAGGAATAGCTCAGAGAGAATACGTCCCAACGCCTTCAATGCTGGCTACCATATCTGAATACGTACCTAGAGCCAGACAACTGTTTGATAAGGTTGTGGAAGCTAGAAATATCCCCCAAGAATGGAAAGGCATATGGGCTGACTACGTAGACCTCAGACCAATAGTAGACGAAGTTAAAAAGATGGTTTCAAGAGTCGAAGACCTATACGTTTACTTTATGATCAAAGAAGAAGACTTTGTGAAAGTGCTGGAAGAGGTAAAGAACTTCGGCTACACGGACAAAGAAATAGAACTGATGCTCACAAATGCAAGGTACGAGAGACACTACAGAGCGTGGAGAGAGCTGATTGGAGACGTAGATCACATGACCATGCTAGCCGAATACTCCCCAGAAGCAAGATCATTTGCTCTGGGACAGCTATACAAAATGATCGACGCTCTGCCCATAGCCGAAGAAACAAAAGCAGTTCTCAAGAAAATGTGGGAGCAATTCATCAGGCTAAAACCGATCATGGATGAAGTAAGAAGATACATAACAGAGCTCCTCTCAGACTTTGCGGAAGGCATCATAACGGAAGAGGAATTCGTAGCTGAGCTGGAAGCACTAAAACAATGGGGACTGGACGACTACGAGATCATGTTCTACAAAGCAATAGGCGGAATGAGAAGAGCAAGATACTTAGCGAGGAAAGGGTATAGAGCTACATGAGAGGGAGACGTTAAAATGCCTGAAGATAAACGGATCGAAAACCTCATCAAACTCTCCGAAATAATCGATAAAAGCATAGCGGAAACCACGAAACCAGCACCAGCCACGATTCCCAGACCTCTGCCTAGACCTCTTCCCAGACCGCTACCGAGAGGAACGAGACGATGAGCAAATGGAACCTCGCATATAAGGGGACTGAAATATTAACGCCAGAAGAATGGAACCATGTAGTTGACGCTCTGGAAGAGCTGGACGGCAGAGCTCCCGTTGAACGCAATGGTGGCCTAGCTGTTTTCGACGGAGACGGAGTAACGACAATGTTCACGATCACGCATGGTCTGTCAACGACACCAACCGTAGCGTTGGTGGGAAAAGCAATATCTGGACTCCCAGACATAGACTACTGGGAAGCGGACACAACCAGCATAAAAGTGTATTTTAAATCCGCACCCAGCTCTGGAAGCGAAAACGTTAAACTCTGGTGGTATGTTGTAAGACTATGATCCGATCTACTTCTCTCTGGTACGTGTACCCTCTCTTTAAACACGTCAGCTTTGGAGTTATCGGAGAAAAGCACGCAGACCTCCTACAACAATATTTTAGAGTTGAACGGATAGACGAGCTTTCTTTCCCCTTAATACAGATCGTCAGTCATCCCCTAGTTTTAATACAACCATACTTCTACCCAATGCAGAAGTTTGAAAAGAAAATAGTCCGAAACCTCAAGAAAATAAACGGAATAATAGGAGTTGATGTCGCAGACTCAGATCATATCACGCAATATGCCGTTAGACTAACAGACTACGCAACAGCCATGATTGTTCCCTCAAACTTCAGCAAACGTTCATATGTAAACTCTGGCGTCAAAAGGCCAGTCCACGTGGTTCCTCACGGAGTAGACATAGAATGGATAGAAGCACCCAAGCAACAACCAACAATCTTCCATCATCTGGCGAAACTGAAAGAGAGAAGAAACCTGAAACTCATACTTTGCTGGGTTATGCATAGTCCTGTACGTAAAGGCTTAGACCTGCTACTACAATACTATCAGACTCTGATGAGAGAATATAACCAAGTTCTTTTGGTGATCAAAACAGCTCATGGAATCGAATACTTCTCAAAAACCGTCGAAAAAGCGGATGGAAAAATCCTAATTAAATGGCTAAACGAAAGAGAAAAAATGGAGCTGTTCGACATATGCGATCTCTATTTCCTGAGTAGCAGGGGTGGAGCATTTGAACATCCTCCGCTAGAAGCACTAACCAGAGGAGAAATAGTCTTAGGAGCCAAAGGCGGAGCATGGGAAGACTACCTGCCAGACTGGGCATTAATCCCATCACGCAGAAGCGGACAAGTACTGCCTAACAATGAAATACATGACGGATGCGGAGTGGAAGTTCTAGTCGATAAAGCCGTAGACAAGACGATAGAAATCTTCAACAACATGGACGAATACAGAGCAAGAGTTCAAGAGCATATAAATACATGTGTAAAACAAAACTTCACGTGGAAAGTTATAGGAGAAAAACTCAGGAACGTGGTGCAAAAGTACCTTTAAAGGTTCTCTTCCATCTCTCTTAAGGCTAGCTCCAAAGGTTTCATAATGTCTATAATCAGGTTATGATCTTTAGTTAAGACTATATCCCCAAACTTAACCTTTCTAGTGAACCCGTGTCTTCTCTCCGCCATACTCAACCATTCCTCAACATTAGGCAAGGTTGTACCAGTTTTTGTTTTGAACCTCTCATACAGCTCCTTGCAGACTGTTATAGCATCTTCAAGCCAATCAACAAAAAGATTCGGATGCCTAGCGAAGACAAAATCTCCATCCTTAACGTACTCCATCTGACCGATCAAGCTCTCCAAATTAGCAATCAACTCATCAAGACTCATCATCTACGCCTCAAGCTTATCCCTAACTCTTTTCATGGCGTCAAGCAGAGCTTTACACACTTCAATTTTAACGTTATGATCTGTGTCCTCAATAATATCGCCCCACACCTTATGCCAGTAGACACGCCTGACATCATGGCCATATATGGTATACGCAATCTTGGTTAAAATATCCTTCATCTTGCTGGAGTCCCTCAAAACTACGTATTTACTTTTAATAGCCCAGTATTCCCCGAAAACCATGTCTCTGAAAACTAGAGTAATAGCCCTGTACGGAGCATCTCTCGCAACGACAAACTCATGGAACGATTTAATTAATGACTTAACGAGCCAGTCGGAGATTACCGCTTCGTCTTTCACGCTTTTTCCTATCCCAACCCTAACGTAACCAGCAGACGGAACCTCAAACTCCAAAACCTTCAATACTTGTTTCATAAAAACTTCGTTGACTACACCTGTTTCTGCAAACCTCTTAAAAACACCTTTTTTCATCCAGTCTGAAACCGTAATGGATTCACGGAACTCCTTACCCATTAACGCCTTCACATAACCAGCAGACGGAACCTCAAACTCAAACCGCTTATAGAAATCCTTAGCAACAAGATCAGACACCAACCCAACATCAACAAAGTTTCTTAGAACGCTTTTTTTCGTCCAGTCTGAAACAACGCTCACCTCTTCTAGCCTCTTCAACACACCCTTAATAACATACTCTGTTAGCTTCCCAGCATCCACAAACACTCTCAAAACATCCTTACTAGACCAATCCGTTACAGCTCCCAAATCGGCATGACTCTTCAACACGTTTCTTGAAACGCTTTCTACAGCCACTCCCGCCTCAACCAGACTCTTCAGCACATCCCTACACATGTAATCCGAAACGGTAACGCACTCACGACACTCTTTAGTTGGTAGTCTTAAAGCCAAAAACTCTCCTACCGCATAATCGCTAAACACTCTCAAAACATATCTGCACATGTAATCCGAAACCACGCCAGAATCCGATAAAACCTTAACCATCAACCAGTAATGCCTGTCCGAAGCTCTCATAGACTCTGAAACAGGTTTCAAAACGTCCTTACATATGTAATCTGCCGACTTCCCAGCATCAGAAAAATTCTTCAAGGAAGTCTTTGAAAGATAATCAGCTCCCTTGAAAACATCCGTAACCTCAACTACGTATATCTGGCCTACTACGCCTAGATCAATAATCTTCGCTGGATAGCTCCCGCTAAAGCTCATCTGGCCACCACAAACATTTTATAAACAAACGTAAGTTAATATTAATTTGTGTGTCTGGCCATGAAAGGTAGGGATGTGGACGCTGGCTCAGTAACAGGCTGGGTAGAAATTATAGTCAGAGACAAGCACGGAAAAGTCAAATACCGCTACGGAACTCCCCCAGAAAAGATCATAAAAACCCCAGAGAAATGCGAAAATGGAAACTGCCCGTTCCCTTCAAGCCTGCCAGCAAAACTCATAGACCTAGAATACTGGCGGAAAAACGTAATCACAAACGTAGGATTAGCCTGCATAATCCGACTGGTCTTCGCAGGCTTATCCGAAGACAAATTCGGATACCTAGCCATAGGAACGGGAACAACGACAGAAGCGGTAACCGACACGGCTTTAGAAGCAGAAGTCGCCCGCAAATCTGCCTCCGTATCACAAGTAACCACGTCGGTTGATGGAGATACAGCTCTGCTGGAGGCCACCTTCAGCTCAGCAGACGGCCTATCGGGAACAATGAACATTTCAGAGACTGGAGTTTTTAACGCCTCTTCAGGAGGCGACCTACTCGCAAGAAAAGTCTTCTCGGCAGTTCCAGTAGATTGGGATGCAGGAGACACTCTGACAATAAGATACTACGTGCAGATGACGAGGTAGAAATATGCCCGTCAGAATAAAAGAGAAAGTACGTAGTCAAGGTTCAGTTACTCCGCCTCTAGACACGGAAACGGACATCATAAATCTGGCCGACCAGTCCGACGACTACATCATAGAAGGCCAAATAGACCTGTCCAACATGGCAAGCGGGGACAAAGTAACCATAAAAGTCTATATTGCTGTTGACGGAACAAACCAGAGGCTCTCCGACCAAATAACGTTCTCTGGAGCTCAAACAATACCAGTAGTAAGAATTATGGCTCACACAATACCCTACAACGGAAAATTCAGAGTAACCATAACCCAGACAGAAGGAACGTCAAGGTCGTTCCCCTACACATTCATATACCAGATAATGGAAACAATATAGGTGGAGAGAGATGAGCATCTGGCATCCATCAGCCGTATGGAAATACCCCGAAAGGACATTAACGCAAGAGAAGTTCCCCTTCTGGAGCTCTATAATCACTCAATCACATGGAGAAGTGTCTGTAGATGGAGAATCCATGACATACGTAACTATTCAACCACCTTCTGGAGAAACTTGGCTGGTGTGGATCGATTTCCTAATGGCCTCAAGTGCATCGCCTTCACATGTACGTTATTATCAGTTTGATGGTACCGTGAGAATACTTCATAGAGGTACAGACTTCAACGCCTCAGTAGAACCACATTTGGGAGTTCTCAAAATCCTGACACATTCTCTCTACGCATCTCTTCGCTTCTACAACGGAGATACCAATCCTATGACTGGGTATTACGGGTATAGCGGATTCAAACTCTCCCGACCACTATGGACTCCGAAAAGAGAAGACTCGCTTGCACCTGCCAGAGTGTGGAAAAAGCCGACAACCAAAAGCCTGCCCGAAAACATTAAGCCTCTGCAAAAGTACGCCTATGAATTTCTCGGATTATCTCCAAATAAACCCAACGAATATGCTCTAGGCGTAATACTGGAAGAAGATAAAGTTCTTGCCGTTGATCCCGAGACAAACTTCCCAGTTGAAAGGTTAACGGCTGTCGTGGAAGCGGAAACTCTAAGCAACCTTATCAAGCAGTTCAAGGAAGGTACACTATCCCCAGAAGAAACAGGCTACCGCAAGTACCTAGATAAATGGGAAAGCGAAGGAATAAGACTGGTGTAAGGAAAAATGCTAGGCGAAGTCGTTAAAGGCGTGTTGCTCGGAGCCGTTTCAGGAGCTATAATCGCCTTTACAGGCTACCTGAAGTCCTCAACCGTCGAGAAGTTTAACTGGAAAAAAGCCAGACAAACCATAATCGTAGGAGCCGTAATAGGCGGAATAGGCGGATACTTCGGCTGGACATACGAAAGAGCTGAGGAATGGGCAAGCAACATGGGAATCCTCGTTCTAGTGGAACAGATCAAAAAAGCTATAATTAGGAGATTACCCAAAAAGTAAATGGTGATCGTATGATCTGCCCCCTGCTAAGAGCGTGTAAAGCTAAAGTCTCCGTAGAGCATTACAGAAACGTATGCGTAAACATGAGAGAAGACGCCTATAAAAAATGTGAACACTACCAGAAACAGACTGGTGAACCGAAAACACCGCTAGAATGGCAGAAACTCCTAGCCTCCACCTAGACTCCCCCCTCCACAGTAACATTAACTGCCCTACATATGTATGAAATGAGCGACAGCATCTTTGTCTGCACAACAGTAGGTGCGACAAGATACCTAGATGAATGGCTGGAAGGAGTGAAGCTTTTAAACCCTTCAATCATAGCCATAGCAAGAGACCTAGATCGAAGTGAACCGTTAAATCCATCAGACCAGTATCACGTGATAAATTATAGAACAGGCAAGAAATGGAAAGGATACGAGCTCAGACATCTAAACTATGAAAGCGATTATTCCATAGGATTGGGAATAGTCCAACTGATGGAGTTCTTCCTTAAGAGAAACGAGACACACTTCATACATATCGATTCAGATGTAATAATAACTGAGGCTTGTGCTAAGAAAGTTTATCCCTTAACATGGGATAACCTAACAATAGTTACGCCAGTAATACCCAGAGACCGAATGAATGAGCCTAACATAAAACCAATGTGGTTCTGGGACTCAACAAACTTCGGATTAAGAAGAGACCTGCTAGAAAAAATGTTCAACGACATAAAGCAAATACTGGATGATCCCCATCCAATAGACATCAAAATACATAACGTAATCCGATCTTTCAAACCCATCAACTGCAGAGAAATAAGAGAAGGAATATACCATTACATAAAAGGAGAAAAAATCCCCCTACAACGGTAAACGCTCACAACAAAAATTTAAATAATCCCTGCATCAAAAATACTAGATGGTTAAGATGCCCCTCAAAAAATCTGCGAGCTACATGTGGAGGAAATTCAAAGCCAAATACAGCCCTTCAGTAGTTGAAACCAGATACGGAGACGTACAGTCTCTGAGCCTAGACAGAGCTCAACAGGGCATGGAAACCGTTTCTTCCATCCGTGCATTAATAAACGAGATACTGGATCAGTATGGAGTGGGCGGAGGACTCAGAGCCACCTACCTAGCCTTCGCAACGGCAATACTGAAACACCTGTACCGCCAGAAAGGAAAAGCAATAGAAAAAATAGCCGACGGATTGACGAATTACTACGTTACCGCCTACCGTCTGGACGGAGAAATCTGCCAAGAAATAATCTCCGCACTTGGAATAACAATACAGAAACACGTAGATGTCTACGTAGCAGGTAGTCTAGTGAAGGTGGGAGAAGGCGAAGTAACCATAGGCAAGCCATTCAAAATGCAAATAGATAACACAGTAATAGCCGAAGGAACCTACCCAGCAGAGCAAAAATTTAATATCTTTGTGAACAATACTCCTATAGGAGAGGGCGAAAGATGAGCATAACCCTGCGTGGAGAACACTTCAAACGAGACTTTGATTATATGGTCTACGAAGACGGAGACTACTTCAAAGTTTTGAATGGAGACAGCCTAGCAATAGACTACAAAGACAAAGACGCCTCAACAGCAGTAGCAAAAGCAATAAGCTTCCTAACACCAGACAGAACACGAAAAGAAATCGTCAAACTGAAGGGCAACTTTGTTCTTACAGCACCAATCGAACTAGACAGCTACATGATCCTTGACCTGAGAGGAGCGAAGTTGTTGCTTGCTGATGGAGTAAACGACAGCATAATCAAGGCGGACAGCAAGAGCCACTTTGAAATAATCGGAGGTCTTCTGGATGGGAATCGGGATAACCAAACGGCTGGAGAAGGAATTGATGTGATCAACTGCCGAGACTTTTTGGTGAAAGATGTTTTTATTGAAAACAGTAGAGGTCATGGAGTTCTTGTTCGGGACGGCTCTGAGAGAGGCACAGTTGATAGTTGCACCGCAATTAATACTAGCGGTGCAGGTTTCTGTCTCTCATCACTAAACGGAGAGGTACGTCATGTTGTAGTTTCAAACAGCAAGGCGAGAGCAAACAACTATAATGGAATTTTCCTTTACTTCGGGACTCGTCAATGCTCAGTTATAGGGTGTTCTGTTCGAGAAGTTACATTTGGATGGGGTATCGAATTTGAGAACGTATTATACTGTCAAGCAATAGGTAACAATATACGAGATTGTTTAGGCATCGGAATGAAGATAACGGGTTCTTCTGGTATTGAAAACGCCTTTATTGGAAATAGTATTTATAATGTGGGCAAGCATGGGATTGTTGTAAACGGAAACTACAACGTTGTGATGGGTAATGTTGTGGAAAGAGCTAGTAACGAGGAAGATGGTCGATATGATGGAATAGGCTTGGCGGCAGACGACGGCGGTGGCGGCGTTGGTAGTGGTTCAGTTAATCACAACATTATCAAAGAGAATATCATCATCGCTCCCACCTTTTATAACGGTCTAAGGCATGGAATAAGAGAGTATGGCGGAGACCATAACATTATTGCCTATAACACCATAATCCCAAATGAAATAAGGCATGAAATTATTATGTGGGTAGGAAGCAATACACGGGTTGGTCGTAATATAGGCTTTGTTACTGAGAATAGTGGTGAGGCCACGATCTCTGCTGGCTCTACTTACGTCGATGTTCCTCATGGTCTCGACGTTACTCCTGATCCCAACAAGATACGGATTGTTCCTAAGGACGATCTGGGCGGAAGATCATACTGGATAAGCGACGTGGACGCCTCGAAGTTCAGAATTAATATCGGCT
>QMZE01000009.1 GCA_003663025.1 Archaeoglobales archaeon | reverse complement strand
GTTCCGTGTACTCATCCTGGCGTTCCTTGATCATGGTAAGTACGTCATCGCGCCCAATCATGAATGCCAAAGGTATACTCTCCTCCGGCTTAGGCATTCGAAGCAAGCCCGTCTTCTCGTCTTCAACCGGGCAAAGGTTGATTCCAAGCATTGAAGAAACCTGCTCACGAGTCATTTCAGCCATCAGTTCGATATCCTCTAGCCGCTTAGCTTCGTCCCTGTTCAATACCTCCAGCTCAAAAACCCATTGCGTATCGTTCATGTCTCTAATGCGTGGATCCCCTATGGGAATCTGCCTCTTTGACATAACCTTGGCTTTTACACGAAGCCTATCTACTATTCGTCGCCAAGTGGGGAAGGTTCGGTCCCAGAGGGCTTCGTGTCCTCTTCCGAACTCTCCCCAGAGGATTTTTTTGCTGCATCCTGCGCATCCTCCCTACGAGTCTCCAACTCCATCCACTTCTCCCACAGTGGGTCTAACTTATCCGGAAAACGAGCCGCAAGGAATTCCATCAGATGCTCAGCAGCAAAGTACTTCTGAGAGAATCTCCCTTTTCCTTCAAGTATATTAACCATCTGACGGCCCTCATCAGTGGCCTCCCATTCGTCCCTGAAGAACGCAAACACAGGTACTCCATTAATAGCACGAATACCTATAGAAAGGGTCGGGAGTCTCCACGATGAAATTGTCGAAATCTGTGAACCGGTATTAACATAACCGTTACGCCAGTTCTGCTCATCTTCCGTCAATAACGAAATAGTCCACTCAAAGTCATAGAGTTTGAAAGTGCTCTCCAGGGTATCCCCGTCAAGCTCTCTCGCAAGATCAATCAACAACATCTTCGGGTTATTAGCTATATCAGTAGGCATGATGGCTTTCGCCCCTCTCTCCCGCTTAGCGGGGTGTTAAAAAAACAGCTGCTTTCGCAGCGAATCTACAACAGCTGACGTACCTTAGTGTACGCCAATGTTGCGTTTACCTGCACCATACGATCACCTTGAGCCTGTACATTACGCCCAAGAGAAACAAACCAGCAACCAGAGTACCATAGCTTCTCTACAGAGATGTCTACGCCTTTTCCGATGTCAATACCTTCAAGCTCATTCGTGGCACCAATACCGAGTGCTTTGCCAAACTTCCCGGCTTGACCCACCGCATCCAGCATATTATCAGTGTTGAATGTATCCATCCACGGAAAAAGAGGTTTACCCTTCTTTCCCAGCTTTACCCACTTCTCCTCAATGTCGATAGGATTATGCTGGTCCGTCAACATCCAGAGGGGCTTGGATGTACCCCAGACTTCTTCCATCTTTGCCGTATACAAATCAAGGCGATTCACCTGGATAGTCTGCGTGGTTAAGTTCCCTGGAACATACTCCACTGGAGCACCCTTGGTGATCGCATTGATCTCGAACTTGGGCTGTACGTCTTTTCCCTGTGAAGGTGCCCAACTCTGGATATGACCTACAATCTTGCCACCCGCCCTGATAGTAATCGCATGGCTGGTGCGAAGTTTAGTGACGGGTACTGTCATGAATTATAGTGGACGGGCTTTAACGTAGTTCAGCGTAGCATTAACCATTACGATCCTGTCACCCTGAGCCTGCATATTACGACCCAGCTGGCTGAACCAGCATCCGGAATAAAGCTGCTTCTCGACCGTACCATCAGGATTACGCCACTTCTCTTCGATCTCCAAAGGATTCAGCTGATCGGACAACATCCAGAAAGCGCTTGATGTACCCCACACTTCCTCCATTTTGGAGGAGAAGAGATCATACCGGCTAACCTGGACAGTAAGACCTGTGATGTTCCCCGGAACATTCTCAGTAACCTCACCTGAAGTCTCTGAACGAAGCTCGTACCCCGGGGTGATGGTTCGCGACTGATTCGGTGCCCATGTCTGAATTTGCCCTATAGTCGTACCGCCTGCGCGGATTGACGTAGCATGACTGGTACGAATAGTGGTTGTTGGGACTGGCATATGTTAGCCTCCTCGCCTTACGCAGGACCGAAGAACGGGTTATCTACGGAATACTCACCAAAGAATCGTTTAGCCGGATACTTCAGGTTGTACCAGTACTTAAAGTAGAACGTTCGTGGATCAGACGCTGACTGGTACACCTGGATGTCAGTGATCGCATCAATGTCACGAGGCAATCCCGAGCTATCTCGGTAAGAAGCGATGGAACCGTTCGTGATATTCGCGAGAATCCCCAAGAGGATCCACTTTTTACAATCAGAAATAAAGTCAGACAGATCGTCAGGGACGATGCCGACAACATTGGAAGACATCAGGTTGTCAACTGTCAGAGTCACTGCATCCTTCTGAGCAGAAGAAGCAGGCTCCTCGAACTGCACAACACCACCACCACCGGCTTCAGTCGTGATAGGATCGATCATCCGCATCACACCTGCGTCCAGTGTAACTACCAATGTACCCTTCGAAGCCAGCGTGTGTCGTTCACCGCGCAAGTAAGTACCGAATCCCTCGGAGAGGAATCCTGTGATTGTCTTTCCAATCAGCGCAGACGACGGACTGGGGAGAGCGGTGTAGACGGAGGCAACCGCTACAGCGGCATACGTACCGTCCAGGTCCAATGTGATCTCCTGGCTTGTATCCAGCGTAATAGTACGAGACACATTGGGAGGAGCTACCAGGAATAGACGGCCTCGACCCGGAGAATTATTACCAGGCTGAAGAGTCTGAGTGGCCCTGTACACGTAGGTGTCGGGTGTATCCGGATCGCCTACGTCTGTATCACGGGCCATCCCGAACCAGCCACGTCGGTAATGCTTCTCCAGCATCGACGACTGGCTGGCGACGTGCTGCATTTGATATACCGCAATATCGAGAGATGTATCAAGTGTACATACCTCCGTGATGGACGCGTATTCACCTGCTACATCAATTGCAGCCTTAGTCTGGGTTACCGTAGGACTTCCTGCAGCAGTGCTATCGTTAATCTGCACCAGATACAAAGAGGAGGCTCCATTTTCAAAAGCTATCTCCCCTGCGATACACAGCTTGTTCCTCATATAGTTGCTCAGAGTCAGCTGTGTACAATACGTATAGAGTTGATCAGGATCGTACACTCTGTGCGCAGCCGTGTAATCCGTACTCGGCCTGTCGTAGTCGTACGTTGTGAAATATGCAGTCCCGTAAGATGGACGCTGGCCTGTACCAAAAACAGTATAAGGCTGAGTGATGATGCCGAAAAGAGTAGTGAAGGCGTCAGTCGCATTCGCAATAAATTGTATGCTGCTCGCTACTCCCTTTTCAGGCAGATAATTCTCGAAGGCATCAGGAGCAGTCAGTACGACAGTGTTACCTGCCACGACTGCTACATGCGCAAACTCAGGACCGTACGCTGTAGCAATACCGTTCAGTGCGGTATTAATATCAATCACCACCTGCGCAGGTGTAGTAGGCGCACCCGGAGTCAACGTAACAGAAATCTGGGTTCTCTCGTTGATGGCCATCAGGAGAGTATCGTTCGTACCCGCAACGATTGTTGGAGGGAATGCCACGAAGTCCAGAGTCGTCACAGCCGCTTGTGCCCATGAGGAAGTACCCCAATCCAAGTCGTTAGCAACACCCACTTCGTAGTCAGTGTTCTTCACGTAATCCTGGCCACCAGGATATGAACCTGCATACTGGATGTCCGACAAGGGCGTTGAGGTGCCTGCGTTAGCCAGTGCATCCATCAGAGTGTCTACACTCACGTAATCCAACGTGTATGTAGCACCGGAGCTGTACGCCGCATCCAGGACCTGCACGATGGAAGGAGCCTGAACACCAGCAGCAGCAGTAGGTACCCAACCTGCGTTGGAAATAACAGTAGCTGCGTCTGCACCGTACGAAAGAAACACCTTAACGTCAGAAGCACTTGTAGTCAGTGGCGATGTAAGCGTGAGAATTGCCTGAGCAATACCTACTGCCCATGTTGCCACTGCAGTGTACGAAGCTCCGTAGATGGAGTAATACGTACCAGCCACGTTGGATAACTCGTAGTTGATCCACGCGCATACCTCAGTTGGCGAAGCAGTCGCTGCTGCTGCGATGATACCGGCAACCTGTCCTGCCTGGAAATCGATAGTGACTGCTCGTTTGCCGTCAACCGAAAGAGTGAGGTACTGACTGCCTGTGGCGTTTGACACGTCCACCGTAGCACCACCCCACTCCGTACCTACTAATGCCGCAGAAACGAACTGCCAGTCACCGAGACCCAGCTCATTCCCATTCATATAGAGAGTAGCTTCGTTACGGGAGCGATCAGACGTATTCGAAAGCGTAGCAACATGAGGAGACGCCACTGCCAAAGATAGAGTTTCATCGAACACTTTACCACGGACCACCTGCTCGTCTACAGAACGACGAGTTCTGGGAGCGATAGCGATAAGCCCCGATGTCCGCTGTGACGTAACATTGACCGCGCCAGGCTCGATAACTTCACCGATATAAACGCCAGGATCAACGTACTGAGAAATACTGAGTGCCATTTGGAAACCTCCAAGGGTTCTTACTACAAACCAATCCCAAAGAACAAGTCGAGTATACCTCAGATTATGTAGGGATTTTTAAAAAGGCAAGCCTGAATAGCTTTAAGAAACATCAATCAATTTTTAAGTAGTTAGATCCAAAATAATCACCTGTAGGAAGAGTGTGGTCGTCTGTCATTATCACGTCCGTAGATACGATGAATGTTGCAGCCCCTCGCTTCACCTCACGGTCTATATAGTCAGCTGCGATCAACGGAACAGAACCCCTGATGGAGTATACCTGAGCCTGCTGATCGCCTCCCTGACGCGGAGTAGCATACTCCCCGGCCCAGGCAAACTTACGCTCCAGGATCAAATGATACCATTCCGGAGGGTTCTGATCATGGTTCTGGTAGGATCTTCCCAGGATCTGGAAGAAATTACGTGCCATATAAAACGCAAAGAAATCATACACAAGATCCGCCAGGGCTGTACGTGTATTCAGTGAATCACTCACTACATCGATATTGATCGTCATATCAGCCGCAACACCATATCGTTTTACCGGAGAGGCATTACCTATAATATGTGAAGTATAGAGATCAATTTCACCCACAGAAAAACCTAGCGCCAACAAACAGTCAGGCGTACCACCGATAACCTCGATACCATTGCGTGTCCCGTGAGCAGCAGGTCCACCTGCCGAAATCTTAAAACTTCCGCCCCCGAACTCTGCTGCGTGCGAATACAGCATCTGTGCATTAACGGCCTGGATTACTTCCTGGGGCGTAGCCTTCGACATATCTGAAAAGAATATATCTGCCAGCACGATGGTACTCTCCACCGGATCACTCTCGGTGCCCAGAGGCCATGTCTTGATTCGCAACTCCCAGCCATCAGTCAGATCGTATGGACCTTCGTTAGACGCCACTAGACCCGGAGCACGTTGACCATCCACTACAAATACATCCCCCAGACCCAAAGGTTTCTCCCTCATACTGGCAGAAGTTATCGCGATCATTGGAAATTTATCAGGAGTATCCCCGTAGGACTGGATGAGATTCATCACAGTTTCCATAGATTGCGAAGTGGAACCCACTCCTCCGTGCGCAAACTTCTCGATAGTAGGGAATTCGCCTATCTTGGCGCGAATATCGTCGGGCTGGTAGCTCAAGAACCTGCGGATTTCGGATGCTATAGCGTCCTTGGCAGTCTCTATGAGCTGCCCAAAACGCGGGGGATCTTCCGGATCGAAAGGCTCTGTAGTCCGGTACGTCCTCTCCTTTGAGAAATCGTCCTGTGCCATCTAGTCGTGACTTTCCCCGGGACCAAAGAACTCCCGCTGAGTATTCCACTGCTCCTCCCTGTCTTCATCCAGGTGATCGGCGTAGGTTATGCGCTCCTCGTTCTCCACCTGCACGCGTCCGAACTCTTCATCTCGCTTTTCTTGATTCTCTTCGTGCTCTTTCATCCAATCACGGTACTGAGATTTTCTCCCCCGAGCTACCTTCAGGTTCCCATTATCTCGTAACTTAGCCATATATTCGTAAGAATCTCCGCCACTCGCTGGCCGGGATCCTGCCGATATAACGTCAGAATCCTCGATCTCTCCGCGCACAAGCATCCCCGCCAATTCCCGCAATAAAGCACCCTCAGTAAGAGCAGATAACTCTACCCAGCTCCCGTCATCAGGAATGTAATCACCCGGAATAACGCTATCAATCACTTCGTCCGGATCAGGGAACTTACGCTCCATCCTAACCGAAGGATCTTTTTGACCTTGGGCTACCCTGATCATGGAATCCAGATAAGTAAGAACCTTTTCCGCACCGTTCTCCATTGCCAATTCGTAGAAATCGGTGACATCCGCACCCTGCTCAATGAGACGATCAACATAGTTCACGTCGTCGTTAAGCACTGCGTCCCACACGTACTGAAGAAGTTCCTGAGACAACTCAGCAAGCTTCTTGTACTTCAATAACGCAATTTTCTGAAAACTGCTGTCGCTAATATATCTCATTATAACTACTCCCTACCAGACGAGACTCATTGGCTCGACAGGATCAGCGATCCTCACTTTGAACTCCTGTGAGGTAATAATGTATCCAAAAGGATCCGAGTTCTTCCACGAGGTAGTAACGTAGCGACTACCTTCACGCGCACCATCAAGTACTTCGATCAACACATTAGGACCAAGAACCATCTCTTCAGTACTCCCTGTAGTAATCGAAGGATCAAACAAACTCAACCCGGCTGTCCACATCGTGAGACCATCCTCAATGGGAAGATCTCCGTATTCCTGTTTCTTGTACGTGGTGGTTGGAGGCTCACGCATCACCAGAATCCAGGGACCCATCCGGGGATTACCCTCTACACCGGAACGACCTAAATCAATACTGGCATACCTTGCCCTGATTACTTCAAAGAATGGAGAAAGAACAGTCGCAGAGTCACGCGACAACGTAGCCCTGAATCTGATTTGACCACTCAGCGGATTAGCCATTACGAGTGTACAGATCTCATTCCATGTCGTACCTGAATCCAGCGAGTACTCTACTACTACGGAAGACTCTTCAATCTCACGAACAAAAGTATGGAAATCCACCTCCCAGTGAGACCCCAGTGCACTCCTGGAGAAAGGCTTGTCACCACTCTCTATCATCCCGCTGAGAGAACCTTCTGTCAGCTCAATCTTAGAAGATTTGAAATTACGGGTTAGCCGGACATCAGTTAGTACTGCATCAGTATCCACGCCGGTGAGAAACAGCGTGTTGTACCCGAATTTCCAAAAACCGGGAACCTTGCCTACCCCATAACAGGAACTGCACTTTCTGTCAGGCTGCTGACTGGCTTCCTTGTAGCAGCCGCACTTCTCGCCATCTTCGACTCCCTGCCAAAGATTCGCCCGAATGCTACCGGCGAGGATCTGCTCGATGAGCAGTGCCCTTTCTCTTGCCGCCTGCTGTTCTCCAAAGACATGCGCGTGAATATCTCGACCCCAAAAGCCCACAGCCATATGCCCCAAGTCCATACATCCGGGTCTTTTAGGTCCACAGGAAACGTCCTCAGTACCGGAACCGGTATCAGTTCCATTAGCACCAGAACCATTAGAACCGTTACCAGTCCCAGTACCATTACCACCCGCAGTTCCTTTTTGATTACATGTTGTCATCCGCTAAACAGCCTACCGACCTTCAAGAAGGTCTTCTAGTAACTCGTCTAAAGGCTTTCCTTTTCCAGCATCGTATTCCTTGATCAGATGATCCCACTTACCTGCATCCAGCAAATTCACAAAACGCCGAGTATCCTTCTCAGCCGGTTCAAACAGGTCAGCTTTGATCTCCTCTTCCATTACACCGCCTCGGGGAGCTTCTGCTCCTCCCAGAAATTTGCAGGAATTTGCTCACAGATATGCGAAGGTAAGTCCGAAGGAGGGGTAGCTCCTTTACCCGCATTGGTACTCTCCCACAACGGGCGAAGGTTACCCCAATGAGCAGCTGCCTTGTACTGATCACCATCCTCAAGATCAAAAGAACTCACTGGAATCCAATGATCCACTGACCACCCGTCTTTCCCGTAATTACCCCATGACATCACTTCACCTGTCACAGGGTGGTCATAAAAAAGACTCTCCAAAAAAGAGAGTAATTGCGGGATGGTGCAGCCCAGGTCCCTCACAGCAGAAGCAGGTTTACGCTCACCACTCACATACTTAGCCATTCGTGAGCGTAGGTTACAGGCTATCTTGTACTGGGGGTCCTCTGCTCGTTTTTTGCGTACTCGTGCGTTAACTAATGTGCGAGTACCTCCCTTACTCATATAAACCTTAACAGCAGTTTTACGTCGTTCGCTATTTCGCTGGTAACTTTGTGCATTCCTTGAAGAATTGCAAGGTTTACAGTCGTATACGAGGCCATCTGTAGACGTGCTAGATAGGTAGAACTCGGTCACCTGCTTAGTAGTACCACAGGTAGCACATACTTTAACACCCTGGGGAGGGGGTGCTACCTTACCCCTCAACTGATGATATTTTTTTTGAGACTTCCGGCAGCAAACGACACACTCGCCTCGAAGACCATCCTTTTTTTGAGCATCTTGAATAAATTCAGACCTGTCCTTTTCCGCACCGCAACGAGTACATGTCTTCCGCTGAACAAAAACATGCACTACCCTCTTAACTACCCTACACGATTTACAACGACCGTTTTTCCCATCCTTCACATTAAGATTCACGTTAAACTCAATAAGAGGTTTTTCTTCACCACACGTACGACACACCTTAGACGTAATGCACTGAGTATCCACATAACGCATCGCAGCTAGGCTCAAGCACCCCTTACACAACCTAGAATACGTTGTATAGGGAACCCCTGTCACCTTATGGGTACGCTTCCGACGAAGAAATTCGGAAGAAGCCTTCTTCTTCCCGCATTTAGTACAAATTCTACTTTTCTTGTTAGTTTCCATACCCCCGAGTACATAGGAAGCATCCTGAAATGTCAAGCGCGGGGTGTCAATAAACAACCGGCTATGTTCGTGAACTGCATACATAGGCTTATGTGGAACTCCACAAGTTCCTGAATAGGTTTCCTGGTGGTGACGTGGCTAACAACATTCCGAAAGCCAAGTCAAGGCGAGCCTCGATACTAACGGTACCCGAATTTACAAAGTGCCTCTTAAAGTTCGGAATGGTACCTTCCAACTCCTGCTTCAGATTCTGGAGGTACGCAGCGAGCGGTTGCGCGTGTTGTAACACAAAACTTCGCCCGGAATCCGAAAAATTAGGTACATCCGTATCAATAGCAAACAGAAGCTGGCTCGTGATCGCCTGATACATTGCCGCCTTCAATAGGATAGTCGAGTAATCTTCTATGGGAAAATAATCCAATGAAGTCCAGCACGGATAAGGCTGGAAAGAATTAATGTAGTGGAGTCCCATCTTCAGGAAGATCCCCAGCATCCCATCAGTATAACCAATGAAACAGTACTTCTCGGGGAGATTGGGCTTAACTGTTTTATCCAGGAGAAGTCTCAGCGAAGGAAATAGCGTCAAGATCCGAGGAGATACTACTTCTGCGATCTGTGATCGGTACGCATCCTCTGACGTGGCATTCTGCCGGGAGTGCCAATTAAAAACAATTGTCCCCGTGTAGGCGGTCTCTAACGCGCCTGTTCCCCATTTTATGTAGTACTTACCTGTAGCAGCCTTCTTAATACGAGGCTCAGCAATCAGAGGAGGTGGCCAGAAGGATTCCGTGTAAATGACATGACCACCTGCGGTAGTCACCTGAAGTTCCAGCTCTCCATTAGGATCACCACCTGGTCCTGTAGTCTTGTCAATATCAATAACTGCACCGGTCTCATCCTGCAATTCGATATTCACTCGACGCAGAGAATCCTTACGAATCAACTCGATCATGTTCGCAACTGATGGAGCTTCAAGACCCGGCTGGATGATCATCCTAGTCTCCTAAGATGAGCGCGAACACATTCGCATCCTGTGCACCCGAAGTGATGGTCATCGCACTGATAGACGCCATGGTTTCCATCTTGAAACCACCCGCTGCCAGTGAGAAAATTTCCGCACCACCATTGAGAGTGTACGTGATCGCCTGATCGGTGCCTATGTACACAAACTTGCCATTCGAGATCGAACCGAAGTTAAGTACACGTATCGTAGTCGCCGGAATGTTTAACTCGAACTCAGCCTTCTCAGCATAAGTGACCTGAAGTCCTGCCGTCGCTGCTGCCGTCGCTGTAAGCGTGGGAGCACCGATGAGTACCTGGGTGTTCGACCCATTGGGGCTATTCGGGAATGTCAGTTTTCCTGAGATGTCTAGGGATGCCATGAATAATCTCCTTACCTCGTCTCGGCCAGACCATAGTTAAGTCCAACCGCCAATGCACCTGTCACAAGAACCCCGACACTGAACCACAGTGCAGGGGCACGATACCATTTCCGCAAAGACTGTATTTCGCCTCTGTAATATTCTTTCTGAGCTGCGGTGACCTTCAGCTGCTCATCAAAAGCAGTCTTCCATTTATCACCGATCTTCTCAGTTACTTTAATGTCTTTATGCAGGATGAGAATGTACTCTTCCTGCTTCCTCGATTTCAGCTCAAGGAGATCAATCTTGTTGTTAAGCAGCGAAAGCTTTCCTACGTCCTCCAGGAGCTTGTCTGCTTTCTCCATGGGGAACCAGATACCTTCCACACCCTCGTGCGTAAGCAGGGCACTGGAGGGTTCCTCTGCCATAGCCGGAAGAGGGATCAACACCAGAAAAAAAGCACATATGGTAAAAAAGAGTTTCACTAGTAACCTAACTTCTGAAATCTTTCGAGCTTCTCCTGAGCTGTCATACGTTTAACCTCACTATCCAAATCCCTGATCTCCGCATTAACACGCTCGATCTCCCGGTCAACAGCACCTATCTCCTTGGCAACATCGCCTTCTCTCTCACGTATGAGATCGCGCTGACCTTCCAACCGAGCCACTTCTCTCTCAGCTTTCAAAACCTTGATCTTGTGCTCGTTGATCTTGGCCTTTTTCGTATGTCTCCGATAACGAACACCAAAGACTACAGCCGCCAGGATTGCAAGCGCACCGGCAACCCATTTCCAGTTTCTCGTCAGCCACTGCCATATCTTCTTCAAACGACTCATCGTCTTAGATGTCTTTCATCCGTGCGATAAACTCCAGATTCTCATAAGCTTCTTCGGTAGACATGGCTTTCAGTAATGCTTCGATAAAGATGTCATCACCTAACGCCTCTCGGCACCTATCGGCCAGGTCCCATACCTCTGTATCCACTGTAGCTACCTTCGAAGCTATCCGCTGCATACCCTTATTAGAAATACCCTTGAGTTCCATTCTAAACGCTCCTATCTTATTATTTCACCCGACTACTAATAGTAATAAGGGTTACGTCCTGACTGTGCTTCCGGTTCAGCGGGCTGATCAAGATAATCAAAAACGCCGCCCTTCCACGGCTGTTGTTTCTTCTTCTTGAAGGGATTCATCTGCTTGATCTTATCCATCACACCACCACCACCCGTATCATCACCGTAACCAGCGTAACCCTCCTCTGGTCCGGAATCAAACACAACGCTAGGCCGCTCACCCACCGCAGGCTCACGGACAGTAGGCTCCTGGGTAGCAGGTGCCTGGGTAGCAGGTGCCTGGGTAGCAGGCTGTTGACTCATATTCTGCATTTCGGTAGTCAGCTTCTCCAGCGAACTTTGCTGCTGATATATGTCGGCGGCATACTCCGTCAGATGATCCCTGTAGTCCTCCACAGTCACATCCAACTGATCGACTCGCTGCACCAGCGTAGCATTCGTCTCCACCTGGATACCGAGCTGCTCCTCCAGGTGAACCACGCGACTCTCTAGCTCTGCCACCAGATCCAACATAGTATCATCTGTACCAAACGTAGCAAACTCATCCTGTCCCTGAAGAGCTGTATCAACCGGAGTGGTTTGATCCTGGGCCTGAGCTATACGTCGTAGTGCATTATCATTAATTCCTAAAAGCATCCTCACATCACCTTTCAGTACACAACCGGCAACCTCTTCAGCATAGCATCGCATAGTGGCTGTGCATTTCTATTCAAAATGGCAAGAACGCGCTCACACTCTTCTTCGTTACCTCCAGCAAAACCATAAGCATCCAGAAGCGCAGCTGAGCAAATATCAGCCATCTCAAAAAAAGACCACATCTTCCTCAAGATGCGCAGGCAGGGGACCCTCTTGAGCCGTCCTTGAAGCTATACGAGCCAACCCGTTACTATCGATTCCGCGTTTCATGCTACTCCTCTGAATTTCCCGACTTCTCCAGCAACTTGGCCTTCGAAGCGAATGTTCGAGTAACAACCTTAAAGATGAGAGCAGAGACCGTCCCCAGCGCACCGCCTATGAGCAACTTCTCCCTGATGGACTCCACGGGAAGCAGAAGGCCACCAACCAATCCCAGTACAATAGGTATGAACGGGAGGATACGCATCCCTACATGATTCAGTTTAAAGAAATTCTTGAAGCCCTTCTTAAGAGACTGCACGATGCCCGCCACGATCATAGGCAATGCAATATAAGGACCGTACTGCTGAATGAGTTCTATAAAAAATTCCATAACGTACCCTTATATCGCCTCTCCAACTGCCTCGGAGAGGAAGATAACACGACAGCCCAGAGTGCCTGCCGTAGTGTTGTAAAGATGAAGTGCACGAGCAGCGCCTGCATTCTCGCGAACACGCCAACCGTCGCGGTATCTGTCAGAATTGAGAAGATTCACGTCGTTGTATAGTGCCACCGGGAGAGACAGTGCGCCTGCTGCCAGAGTCCCTGAACCCTGAGAGATGCCACCCTGGTAGGGATCCACGGCAGGAGCAGGAGCAGCATAAACCCTTGCAGGCTTATCGTACCCTCCCCCGTAGTAAACCTCCCACGCAACGTTGACGCCACCTGCGGGTATGCTCGGCCCATCATAAAGAGGGACAAGGGAGATGGACATGTTTTTTAAAGGTTCACTGCTAGGTGCATCCGCGATGCGAATCTCTTCCCCTGCGGCCAACGTAATATCGACTTTCCGTTCTCTCATCCTCGCCATTAAATCACCTCATAATGAATGGACTTGTCCTGTTGACTATACAGTAGCACAACTCCATGTAGGGATTCTAAAATAAAGAAAAATACTAAGACTTAAGAACGACGCTCCAGCTCACCTGTAGCCCACTTCTTGACACTGGCGTAATAACCGCGTCCCAGAAGGAACTCAAGATCACCTCGGGTAAGGCCCTTATCATAAGTATTAAGCTCTTTGATCTCTTCCAGCATTGCACCGGCCTTCATTCGATCTTTCTCCGCAACGTCATCACCTACGTTGGCACACAACCCGGTGACACGAGGAGAAACCTTATCCTGGGGATCAGGTGGCTCGTCTGCACGAGTCTCCGCTTCCTGATCAAGTGTCTTACGTGAATCAGCCACGGGTTTCGTAAACGCTCTCTTGTTCTGCAGATCGGACTGGTACTGATGTGCATTGTCCATCGCTTCTTCCAGTGTGATGCCGTTACTGTCTGCCAGTTTCTGGTAATGCTCAATATACTGCTCTTCGGAAAGGAGGACCAGTACAGGAGGTCGTCGATTGACCAGCTTCCTGAGATCAAGAGACTCCTTGATCATCTTGAATGACACAAGCTGCGTCAGATTCAACGGCTTCTTGCCACGAGGAATAAGGACAGACTCACTGCGACCTTCTGCCTCGAACTGCATGGATACCTGGGTATTGCTGCGATTTTGCACAAACACGTCGCGCTCTTTCCGGAAATACTCGGTAAAATTAGTGATGATATTTTGATTTGACATTTGGACCTCCCTGGGATCTCTCGCCAGTTTTACAATGAAAGGTTCCCGTGAGAATACCACGGCCTTTCCAGTTTTTACAAGTTTCCTAGCCCTGGCGGGATGCGTATACGACAGAATCTCATCGTGTGTACCCAAAACGGGAACTCTTGAGCCTGTTGTACGTGGCATTCATGATCCTTGGTGTGCCAGGGTATTACCCAACCTCCCGTCGAAACGGGGTTAAAAAGCCAGGATTAGAGGCGCAGGAGAAGAAAAAAACCTACGCCCCTAACCAAGGCTACCGCTTACTACTTCAGACCCTTAGCGCAGGAACGTGCATTCGCGATACCGAAGCCTACCATCTCGATGAAGGCCCAGCCTTTGACTGTTTCCTGGTGGCTGTACTTGTTGTACGGCTCAGAGAACAGCTCGATACGAACGCCCATTTCACCCATATAGTCCGCACCGGTGGTGGCGTAGAAGGTTCCCGGAGGAATCACTTCTTCAACACCTGTACCGGCAGCGGTCAGGATCTGTGCGTTAAGAACGTTGCCGATGTAACCAGCGAGAATCAGCTCACGCTCGGTTACAGGATCAACAGCAGAAGACATCGTTTTCACGATGTCAGACAACTCTGCACGAGAGATGAGGAAGTTCTCCACCATCAATCTGTGTCGTTCAACCTGGAATCGAACATCCTCAAATGCACCGATACCGAGTGTTGCGAACGTGGTCACGGCATTGTCAGTCTGCGCAGCTTCGTCGATCAAGCTGACAGCAGCTTTATCTTCCTGAAGCTCGATTTCCTGACGTGCAGTGTCCTGGGCGCGATCAAGAACATCAAAGTTCATTTGATAAATGTCCATGATGTCAATAGACGGGAAGGACGTTACCTTCCACTCAGGAGGAGTGATCCACTTGGTTTTGATGCGCGACTCAGGGGACTGACCATCCTGCCCAACAACCCATGCAGTAGAACGGATGTCTACCGGAATACGGAACAGCTCGGCCTGAGCCAGCTTACGTACACGATAGATCTTCCTCGCGAAGCCTTCGTAGTCCAGGATTGCCTTGATGGGAAGAGCAAGCTCCTCACCAACAACGTGGAAACCTTGACCCGTAGGATCGGTCATAGCTGCTGCAAGAATGTCACGACGGGCTTCCTTAGAAACCTTGGCCTCGGCATCCGGGCGATAGAAAGAGAGCGACTGAGCATTTTTCTTAGTCACTTCATTCATCAGCTCATGGATCTGTGTCAGCGCTTCTCTCTTATCGTAGGCGTTAATCTCGCCACGATCATCGAACATACGACGATTAGTGCTACCAGCACTTGCTCTGCGTGAAGCAGGGCTGTCGTAACGCTGAGGATTGAAAGTACCGCCACCATCGAAAAGACTCTCATCCCGCTTACTGGCAAAACGAGTGCGCTCGCGAGCAGCCATTCCACGACGAGGAGCTGAACTCTCTTGCGTAGATGCGGCCCTTCGGCGAGGAGCAGCTTTTCTTTGGGGTGCAGACGCCCTGCGTGCAGACTGAGCTGAAACGGGGCGACGATTCTGACTGATGCGTTTGTACGGATTAGACATTTCTACGCTCCTTTCTTAACTAGTCATGCCACCAGCGTACTGAACTCCCAAGAAGGGATCGTCCGCTGTGGGAACCTGGAAGACACGACCGATGTAAGGACCAGCACCACCCTTAGTCACGAGACCCTGCATGCTGGCAGCAGATGTGCCTGCATTCAAGGAATCATTGACCGCGTAGGTCTGACCTGAATCATACTGAGTCGTGAAGATCAGAGACCAGTCGTTGATGACTGTGATCTTGTTGTCCTGGATGTCTACATCGTTCAGGAAATTCCAGAAGTTGCGTCCCTCGAACTTCAGTTCCTGCTCAGTGACCTGATACTGGTAGTTAATACCAACAGTCTGACCACTGACAATCGTCGATGCTGCATCCCTTACCAACGTACCGTTGACGTAGTTGATGGCGTAGTCATTACCTGCGCCCTCTGTGTACGTTGCACCGGTGGTCAGGTTGTACACCCGAGCACCATCTGTTGCACCGGGTACCCACAGATTCGCATGGGCCAAGTTGGAAGGAACAACACCCGTAAGGGTAACTTGCTCACCAACGACCGATGCGAACAGGGTACTGGCTTTTGTATACTTCGCAAAACCAAAGGGATTCGTTGCGCCACCGTTACCACAAATTTCAACTTCCTGGCTTGCGTTCAGTTGAACAAGCATACCAGCGCGAAATGTTGTAGAAGCGTTAGCTACAAACGTACCCAGGTTACGAGTATACTGGGAGCGCATCAGGTCGAGGCCGATTGCTCGACTCGAAACCCTGAAGGCTTCCATCTGAGGGGAAAATGTCATTCTATGACTCCTCTTCTCGCTTCCGTCTCGTTAACGCGGTAGGCCCTCGATACGATTAAGCCTACGGCCTATTCGAGTGCTTCCACCAATCGCGCCACGGAGATCGGGTTCTTGTGTTAAATGTATAGGGTTGGTTGCCGGAACCCCGTTGCTATTCTCAATATTTCCTGAAGCTGCTTCACGCCTTACACGGGAAGAGCGACTTCGAGGCGAATCTCCAGTTGAAGCAGTAACTCCAGTGCTCACTGCTACAGGTGCCAAATTACGCAAATCAGACTCTACATCAGCCAGGTAAGCTGGATCCTTTTCCATCAAATCAGCAGCCTTGTTGAGCAGTGCCTTGATATAAAGATCGTCGCCTTCTGCAACGATTAACTCAGTCAACTCAACTGCTGCACTCACATCCATTCCACTGTAAACATCCCCATTACCAAACTCAATGTCACCAGCCTGCGATGCCAGAACATCAACTGCTGCGACCTTGTAAGGGTGCTCTTCGTGATTAAGTTTCATCCGGGTAGACGCAATCCTTACCGCCTGAGTTAACTTCCGGACAAAAGCCTCTTTCGCTTCCGCAACACGCTTCGCAGATCTCTTCTCATATAACTTCGAGAAATTACGCTGTGCGCTGCGAATAACATCATCTCCACCGGAAAGAGTGTCACCAGAAGTGCCTGAGTGTTGCTCCTGTGAATTGGTCTCTGCACCGTCCAGCGAATCCATTGTAGGCTTCGAAGGCTTCATCTCACTATCTGACACAGTAGCCTCTGCATCATCCAGGATGTCCTTAGCCGTTCGACGCTCACGCATCAAACGAGCCTGTCTCAATATGTTTTGACGACGAGCAGTCATCGCAGTAACAGTCGGAGGCTTCTCGCGTGTATCTACATCGTTATCAGAGAGGACTGAATCCTTATCATCAGTTTTATCGTCGCGTGTATCACCCTCCGCGTCAGAAGTAATCCCCTCATTCTTCGGGGGTACTTCCTCTACGTTGTCAAGCTCGATGTCATCATCGACACCTGCGGTGATCAGCAGCTTGGCATTTGCGAATGCAGCAGCTCTCGCAAAACCATCTTCGACAGCCAAACCATACAACCGATTTGCGAGCCGACGAAGAGCACTGCGATCCTGCCTGATTGCAATACTAGGAACTGCATGGAAAACAGCGCCGTGATCTTTATGGTGTACTACTAAGGTATTACCATTCGTGATGGTAACTCCTACTTTCTGAGAACGAGCCAATGCAGTCATGTCATCACCTGAAGGGGTAGCAACCTCGTCACCCTCTGTGTCCTCTACGCCCATCTCCTCGGCAGTAACGTCCTGCCCGTCATCCTTAGCCGCCTGCTGCAACTCAGAAATACCACCGTGCTCCTGTGCTTGTGCACGGATGATAAGTGCCTCGCGTGCGTCGTCCTTCTCGTCCTTTTTATCGTCCTTCTTATCGTCGTCCTTGTCCTTTTTGTCAGGACTATCGTCTTTCTTGTCATCCTTCTTAGGAGGACTATCATCCTTCTCCGAAGGAACGTCAGGTTTCTCCTCGTCAAAGTCGGAGGG
>QMZE01000008.1 GCA_003663025.1 Archaeoglobales archaeon | reverse complement strand
GTCCACCCGCGGTCTAGTACTACAATATTCCTGTTCCCGCTGGGTTTCTCCGCGCGGGCGCCTTTGCCAGTATCTCTAACGCGTCTTGTACTTCTTTCTCTTCTTTCTCTTCTTTCTCTTTTGCTTTCTTTGTCATTTTGTGTCCTTTTTCGGTTTAGAGTTGAGGTACACTACTTGGCTACGTAGGTGTGACCGCCGGAAGAGCTGCGTCGCGATCGTTCGCAGTTGTTGCCGATGTCACCTTGTCGGACTGTCTGTGTCGCAAAGCGACGAGACTTACACGCGTCGTTACGACGCGCTCTCGGTATTGCATAATGCAAATACTACGAGAGGCTAGCCAAATTCGTTTCTTTGTTCAATCACGTATTTTCCGCTCCTCCGTCCTCCGCCGAGCCCGATATTTGGGCGCCGTCGGAAGATTCCGCAGAATAAACCTCGCGCGTCGGGGCGACGCGTGGGCGAGCCTTTTAGACGGCACAAGCGCGGACCGAAGCCCGCGAAGAGCCACGCGAGGCCCGAGAGTATTACACCTGCTGTTCAGCAGCAGGCTGCTCTCTGTTGTTGTATGATTCTGGATGCTGATACAAGAGCAACTGATTGAACGATGGTGCTACTACTGCTTACGAAACTACCGACGTCTCGGAGTCTCGGGTGCATCGCAACAGCGTCCTGCTGCAATGCGGGTGTGTGCTTAAGCCGTCACCGCCGCACACGACGGTCGGGAGGCTACGGACCTCTCGATCGTTTCCCCACCGGAGGGTGAGAAACTGTAGAAAATCACCGAATTCTTTTTTGTTCCCTGCGAATCGTAATGTCATAGCGCTCTCCTATTTCGGGTCGCGGAAACGTTGAAGGTGCTTAGCCATCCGCGCCTCTTCTTGTTGTTTTATTTCGTCACCCCAACTACGCGTATCCTGGCGAATGGGCTCGTCACTTATTTCAATCCAGTAGCGAGTCTTACCACGAGGCCCGGGCAGCTTGTTGAGCGGGACGATGTCTCGCTGTTCATCGTGGAACGACGCATAGAATCGTGGCCACATTTTCATCAGTATCTTCATTTCACGCAGTTTCTCTTTAGGAAAACCGCGCGCCGGTACAGGGAATCTGAAGTATGCCATGTAAAGAAAAACGGGGGTCGACAAGAATGCCGACCCCCGCCCTTTGCTTGTTATGAAGCCGCAGATGCGGCTTCGGTTGCGGGCAACGCGCCCGCAGTAACCGCGTCGCGGCGGGCCTCCAGCGTCTCGACGCGTTTGCCGAGTCGGGCAGCCCTTTCGAGCTGCCCACGTTTCCTGGCCGACTCGTACCGGGCGTATTCACGCCCGATACGCGCATCGAGGCGCGTAACGAGCTTTTGATGAACCTCTCGGTCCATCGTGTCTTTGAGCTGTGTCAGGTATACTTCGTGGACAGCTCGGGACTTATCTGACCAAAGAAACCGCCTCGACAGGACATCCGCCATGCGATCCGTGAATATCCCTACTACGGCACCAATTCCGAAAGTGATGGGGTCCATAACTTCTTCTCCTTTTTTGACGCGGTTAGCGCCCATTCAGGTTAGAAGCAGCACCCCGAGAATCGGAGCGCCACTAATTTTTCAGCGTATTCGAACGTCGCTTGTGTCTGCGACGAAATTCAAAAGTCGGTTGAACGACTCTGCGGTACGCAATGAAAACTAGCGCACCTAGGATGAACGATTCCAATGCACCCATCTTTGCCTCCTGGTTGTGTGGATACCAAGGACGAGGCAGCTGTAGGCGTTGATGGACAGCTCTAGGCAGTTCTAGGCAGCAATAAAACACACCGTTCCAGAGCTCTGTGGCTCTTGTAGAACTCCGGAACGGCGTGAAGGAGACCCTGAGCCGATTTGTTCCTCGGCGGGGCGGAGGTGACCTGACGTCCGAAGACGTTCCCTGCGCCTCGGGGGAGGAAGGCGCGGGGGAACCCCGCACAAGAGAACAAAGTAAAGGTCTCTTCCACTATCTTATACCATTATAAACGTACTTTTTCTGAGCCGAGTTTTAGCGATAAAGCAGGCGAATACGTTCGCCTGTTGTTAAGTGCAGCACAGTGTTTGCGCCTTCTTTTTCAACACGGTCTATTTGCTGGAAAGGAACTTCCATACGCGAAATCCCGGTAAAAGGGTCCCACGCGTCTGGAGTTTTTACAGCGTAAAATTTTGTGCGCTGTTCCTGAAAGTTGTCGATATTACAGCGGATGCGTATAGCCGGAGTCGTATTCAGTTGGTCACTGCGGGATGACATAATGAAAACGTGTTGGTCGCTTTTACGTGGGCGCCGAAGTGTATTCTGATGCATGTTGTAATTGCGCTTGGGCGGCAGTGACATGAAGCGTATCAGTTTGCGCTGTTTGTCGAACCAGTCCAGTCGATGCAGTTGCATTTGTGTTGTGTCGAGAGGGATTACAGAGAGCGGCAGAGGTGTGGGTGCTACCGGGCGTGCTGCGCAGTTATCGCAAACTCTCGCGATTTGCCCAACGGCCATGAGCCGTTCGATGTCGGAGTCGGGTTTGAATTCTTTACCACATTTCTGACAGATCATGGATGTTCTTTCTTTTTCCTCTGTTTCTCTGCTTGTTCGAATTGTCGCAAAAACCTATTCACGTCGCTCAAACTAGCAGTGATAAGTGTAAACGGCAAGCTGTTGATAAGCAGTGATGCGTACGAACCCGGCTTATTGGCTTGGTTCGATACCTTGCGGTCAAGGATAGCTGCGACACCGTAGTCCATATTGGTACGGATGAGGCGGCCGGTCCCTTGTTTGACATCGGTTATCATGGCGGGGACATCGAGTTTCTTGAAACGTTTGTACCAATTGTTACCGTATCTGCGTTCCAAGATTTTTTTCCTCGCTTGATAAATCGGATCGCCCTGTATCGGAAACGGCGCTTTAGTGATAATGACGAGACGCAGTTGGTCGCCTTCGACGCTCACGCCTTCCCAGAAACTCTTCAATCCGCAGAGAATGGGATGTTTTGTTTTACGGAACCACTTTTCGAGATCTCCGGGGGACACACCTTCCTCTTGCATCCGCACAGGGAAATCCGATTCCTTTTTCAATCGCTTTGCTACTTCCTCCATTTCAACGCGGTTTGTGAAAAGCACGAATGCATAACCGCTAGACGCTTTCGTGAGATTGACGATTTCGTCTGTCATTGCTTCGTAGTATTCTCCCAGTTTCTGTTCCATCAGTTGCGGGGATACGCCGTCACGTGCAGGGTGTATGGGCACATTTTTGGAACAGTATAAAAGCGCTCTGTGTGCGTAATCAAAGGGACTCGCTGTCACATACGTAAGCGCATCCGCACTGAAGCCCGTCTCTTCCATGAAATGCTCGAACTGCCCGCCTATTGTCAGAGTAGCGGAAGAAGCCGCGACACGAGTAAACGGGAATAAATTATTCCGTAGAATTTTGCTGACGAAAATCGGAGCGTATACCACCTCACGTCCTTGTTTGGTAGTTCTTGGATACTGGAGGTACAGAATATGTGGGTCGTCACCAGTTTTATCAGATACGGAGTCACAGATGGCTACCAAAGAATTGTGGATTCGTTGAAACTTTTTCGCTGCTGTGAGGATAACCTCGAAGGGAATATCACGCAAATAGTCGATACGTCCTGCGTTGTCTTCGTCGCTATCGTCAGCGCCGCATTTTGTGTCCACAATGTCAGCAGCGTGCGCAGCGTACTCGGTGTCTTTGATACGTTTAAGGTTACGTGCTTTAAGTTCACGTGCGTAGGGCGCCATGAGTTCGCCTATTGTACTAGACAGGGCCGCTAAAAAACTAACGAAGTCCGCACCATTTAGCATGTCGAAACTACCGTCGTGCTTTTTGGGAAACTTAGCGAAAAAGGACTTGTTTTCCTTACGCAGTAGCGTAACTAACGAGTCAAACTTTTCGCCGGGAGGGAGCGCTTTCGCTTCGCCTTCGAGGTAGTGTATCGCGAGGGATATCGCGTTTTCGCTGAATGTCGCGGCGAATGCTTTTCGGTAATACTCAGCAGCTTGGTGCGCTTCGTCGATAATGTAGTAGTTATGTTTGGGTAGTATCCTTCGGTTGTAGCGCATGTCGTAACCGACAATAGCGTGGTTTGCGACAACAACATCCGCGTTTGCGACAAGTGTTCTTGCGACGACCAAACCGCAGTCTCCCGCCAACATGCATCGTGCGGCGCCTGAGCAGTCTTCCGCGTTGACGCGCCCCCAGTAGGGTGGTACATCCTGCCCGAGTTCGAGTTTGTCGCCGAATTCAGATGCAACAGCCCACTTTCTAAACTCCTCTGAGACACCGTGTTTCTTAGCGTAAATTTGGAGTCTCGCCTTGCAGAGGTAGTGGCTGCGTCCTTTGGCTACCGCGAACCTGAAGTTGCATCCCAGTTCTGACAAGTGGGCGAGTAAAAACGGTAGGTCTTTGGTCATGTACTGATGTTGCAACAAAGTCGTTGCTGTTGAGATTAGAACGCGTTTGCCAGCCAGAATAGCAGGAACGAGAAGAGCCAAACTTTTTCCGGTTCCTGTCCCCGCTTCAGTCATGGCGTTCTTGTCTTGGATAATAGCGTCTTCGATTGTCTTAGCGAGTTCCACTTGAGGCGGTCGAATTTCGCTGACTATTCGGATGTCGCTGTCACCGAGGATGTCTTCAGCAGAGTAGCGTAGCAGTGCACCGCATGCTGGGCAAGATTCAGTCTTGAGTCGCGGATAACGCACGCCACATAGAGTGCATATCACTTTGAAGTTCTCCTATTTTCTACGGACGTTCTAGCCATCCGGGTAAACTGGTGGCCAAGAAACGCATGTGTCCTGCGAATTCTTCGCGGCGAACACGACTGCGTGTCGCGAAAGAAGGGTGGTACATCGGGTAGACGTAAAAGTGTTTGTCCTCGACCCAGATGGATCGTCCCGCAATAGTGGTTATCTTTATCTGGCTCCCGAGTTTCTTGGAAAAACCGTATCGATAGGCGAGCGCACTTAGCGGATATTTGCCAAGCGTGACGATTATTTTAGGTTTTACGAGAGCGAGAATTTTCTCTGTCCACTGCCAACAAGCGTCTATCTCTTCTGGTTCAGGGTCGCGGCCGTCAGGCGGGTAGCAGCGTACGACGTTGGTGGTGAACGTATCTTCATCAGGGATACCACGGCGACGGATTTCGCCGTGGAGGAATTTCCCTGAGTACCCACTAAAAGGAGTGCCAGTTTCGTCTTCTTTTTCGTCGGGACCTTCACTGATGAATAGCACTCTTGCATCAGTATTGCCTTCTCCTGCGATAACTTGTGTGCAGCTTGCGCGGAGTTTGCATGCGTTGCACTTCTGTATATCCGCCTGCAGCTCGGTCCAGCTCAAGACGGCCCTCCTTTGATTTGGTCAAGAAGTTTCAATCCCGGATGCGGTTTAGTGGTCAACGCGCCCAGAGCTACTGTGATTTCTATTTTCTCGATGTAGCCTTCGCTGGAGATGAGGCCGAGGTGCGCCACTTCTTCGTTGTGCGCTTGTTCAAGGGTTTTTAGTAAGCGCGATTTGCTGACGAACTTTTTGAGTTTCAGTTCTTGGTTTACGCCTGGCGCCTGATAAGCGAACTGAATCAGTAATTTGCTGCGCGCTAGCGGCAGCGCGGGGATTTCGTTGTCTTCACCGATACGCGTGGCAACCCAGAAGCCACCACGTGTCATCGTGTATAGCGGCAGGCGCAGTCTACGCTGTACCACAGCGGGGTACAGAAAGAGTTTGCCCTGCAAGAGCAGTTGAATGTATTCAGGGTCCTTGAGGCGTTCGTCCTCGGCAGGAACATCTACCTGCCAGTAGGTGACGCCGTCGAAGGCCATTGTATTCGACGGAGTGAATCCGTGTTTCGTCCAAAATTGTACAACATGTGGGTCGTACGTGGTTATCATCGGACCTCTTCGACCTTCCGCAACTCGTGTTTGATATCCTCGTCGGTACGACCGTGCGCGCCGAACTTTTTGCCGCGATGGTCGTCTATCCACATCAGTTGCATGTCGCACCGCGGACACTTGAACGACGGTGTACTGACGTTTTCCATGTGTGTGACGCTACGGTCGCCTTTTTCGTTGTTGAAGCAGATGTAAGTGAAATTGCGAGTTTTGGGCATTTTAATCTCCTTTTACGTTCCAGTGATACTCTGTGGGTTTCAATCTCAGTTTCTCTTTTTTCAGCGAGACGCGGGCGTAGGCCCACCCTAATGATGTAGCGAAACCGGCTGTCATCTTCTTGATGATGTCTTCTTTATCGGAGAAGTCCCATTGGATTTCACCGTCGTACCAGTTGCTGATGGACGCCCATTTCACGCCTCCGTTGTTCCGGTACGCGAAAGCACAGACGTTGTGGCCGCCTACTTTGCCGGTGTTCTTGAGCCAGGGGCATGAAAGTAGTCCAACGTCGGTTACGGTTCGTGTGAGGTTGCCGTTTTTTCGTGCGCGTTCCAGACAGAAAGCAGCAAAAATACTGATGTCATCACAATTATGTACTACGATATCACATTCGGGAAGATAGATTTCACCGCTTTCGGTCATGACGTCGTACGTTTCAACTTCCGGTCCGATAGCAATTTCACGAACGGTGGTCGATTTAAAACGACCACGAATGCCCGTGCGGGGGATAATACGGTAAATGGGCTTGTCTCCAAGTCCACCGTGGTTATCACGCCTTCTAAGATGCGTTGATTCACCGCGCATACGATGTAGCACACGCAGTTGTAGCGCGAGTTGTACCGAAGTTGTGTTGTACGTGATAGTTCCAGACGCCGCTGTAGAGGCGTCGTTTTGGACGCCCAACAAAAAAGAGTTTAACGATTTTTTGTCGAACGCCATGTTAGGAACGTGTTTCTGTGGTGCACCTATTCCAAAAGTACGCATGTGAGCGGTCAAAATCTTATCACCGATAGCAACACATTTCCGTGTAGGTTTGAAATAAATCCCCCGGGCAGTACAAAATTTTTGGATGCGTTCGCGGTTAGAGTGTTTAGTACCGTTTTCAAGAGCTGCGACGTAGAACTGATTATACCGCGATACCCACCCATCAGCGACATACGTGCCCTCTAACCACGCTAATTTGGTATCTCGAGGCGACTCTGCTTGTAGTGGGAATTTCTGCGGCTGGAGCAGGATGTCACCGACGTGCACTTCTTTGGCACGGATGCACTGAACTTTCTTTGTACGTCCCACACCCCCGCGAATGCCGCGGTGCACAAATATCTTGTGGTCAGCTGTACAAGTGAGAGAACAACCGTTGTTTAGGCGAAATACCAAAGTTGGTTTGATGCCTTTTCTCCAGGTTTTTAGAATACGCACGCTGCTGCCGTTGCCTATGACAGTATCCCCGATTTTCACATGTTCAATAGGTACGAAGGAATAGTCGTTACGTAGAAGAAGTGTACCGGCAGGAAGGCAATCGTGTGACGTCCGTTCACCTTTCAGATGTTTGCCGTAAGCCGCTTGTGGTGAACTGATGGCGTCCCATAATTCGCGCCAAGAGTCCTTGTGCCATTCCATGGCGCCGACGATTTCTTCGATGTCCTTGAAAGTCGGGAACAATGGGATAGTTACTTGACTCCACTTGCGTTTTTCGTATAGCCATTGGTATACTCTGCTCCATACGTAATACACGCGGAGCTTGAGAGTGAGCCAAACACCCACACGCAATAACCAAATTTTCATAGTGGCTCCTTTCGAAAACCAGCATCACTCGTCTTTACTAAAAAAGTCAAGATTTTACGCAGTAAATGACTCAGCTCCTTTTACCATAAAATGTACCTTGATTTGATAGCGACTTGGACTACAATTCCTCAAGAGGAAAGGAAAAACGAATGGCATCAGAAGCTCCACGGGAAAGCGAAGGCAAACAAGCTGTGCAGAAGTTTCTGGGAATGATGACCCCAGCAGGCATGACCCAGACGCCTCAAGCGTCACATCCGCCACAAGAAGAAGGCGGCAACGCAAAGGAAGTATCCGAAGAACCACAGACGGAGATGGCCGACGACCTAGAACAACGATTGGTCGAACAGATTAGAAATATTGATGCTGCGCCGGAACTTTCGTATGAACAGCGACTTTCCCGTTTAGGTGTGGGGCTGGAAGAAGCAGCTAAGATTGTGGACACAATTCTTAGCCAGGGGCATTACGAACGCGAGTTCACCATTGGCCGGAGGCACAGCGTTACATTCCGTACGCGCGGTGTCGAGGACCAAGAGCGTTTGCAGGAGTCTATAGAGAACCAGGTACCGCGGTACGCTCTTACTGTGAACGAGATGACTGCCAGGCATAACATTGCAGGCAGTTTGGCGGAGTTCGGCGGTAAGCGCTACACCGCTGACGAATTCAAAAAAGCTTATGCGGCAACAGGTAAGATGTCACTAGCGGTGTTCAACGCGCTGGTTGAGCGACTTGCACGGTTTGACCGGATTATGTACACCGTGCTGAGCGAGGGTGCAGTCGAAAATTTCTGAATCACCCGTGGGGTAACGCTCGCGCTGCGTTACTGTTCCGCGGCGTAAAGCTTCCACCACGGGGGTCGGTTGCGGCGGATATGATGAACGAGTTGGTGCAGCGAGACAGAATGGAAAAAGTTGCTTCGTGGGAAGCAACAGCTCGAGCAGTGGGTTTATTTATGGGTCACAGTGCGGACGCGGTGAATAAGGTGATAGACGCACTAAAAGGCCCCTTGTTGGAACGTGTTTCGCACGAGGCGTATGACTTGCGTGTGGTACGCCGGAAGCTTTACGCGATGTTGCGGAAATCGCATACAACCGGCAAGTACATGCAAATGCTGGATGAAATGACGGTGTAGCATATGCCTTCACTTGATGACGTACTCAAGCGGTACCGCGATTACGGCAACCAGTCGCAAGCACCATTGCCGCCGCCAGGATTGGCAACTAATGCGAACCCTGTGTCTCCCCCTACTTACGTAGTACCGAACGCATTTCAGACGCCTGCGGGTGCGATATCCATGTACGCGCCTGTGAACTCACAGAATGCGTACGACGCGCAAATAGCTTCCAGGTTCGCTGGGCAAGCCGCGACGTACCACGATCCTGGCGCAGCCGCGGGGAACATACGTGCGCGTACTGGGCGGTCTGTCGGCGAAAATTGGGGCGGTGGGATAGGAACTGGTCTGGGTGCTGCTGGTGGCGCCATGATAGGCGGCGTAGGTGCTGGCCCCGGGTCCCTGGTGGGCGGTATTGTGGGCGACGTTTTTGGTGGCGGTATCGGGTCCGCGCTGGGACGCCCTCTTGGTTGGATGGGCGACATGTTCTCAAGGAATCAGGGAACCAGAGAGCGTCAGGGTGAGTACATGCACATGACGACTGGTATTCAGCAGTCGACCATGGGGCATTTGATGATGAACCAGGACGAATCCGGTCTTGGTGGTCGCGGTATGAATATGCAGTCTGCGGGGAAGCTTGCGCAGAAGCTGACAGGTGTCGGACGCGAACAAGGAATGTCACGCGAGGATATGACGAATTTGACGCGGTCTGCCGGTGAATTGAATTTTCTGGACAACGCCACCAACACGGATCAGATTTTTGAAACAGTTAAGAAGTTGGCTAAGGTCATTGGTGTCATGGGTAAGCTTACGGGCGACCCGGATATCATGCGAAATTTGAAAGAGATATCCAATCTCCGCGCTGTTGGCTTGAATATTAGCCAGGCGGTACAAGCAACTGAACAGATCGACATGGCCGCCCGCGGTATGGGAATGGATCGTTTTCAAGCTATGACAAGCGCAGGCGCTGCCGGGATGGGCATGTTCCAGCGCGGTGGCATGACCGGCGGTGTTGGTCTCGTTCAAGGCGTGGGCGCCGGTGCGATGGCTCGTATGGGTGCCGCTGGACTTGATGAAAGACAGCTAGCGTTGTCGGGAGGCGTTTCCGGATTAGCCAATACGTATATGCAGCAGAACATGCGATTTGCGCAGGGTCCGGGGAATCTGATGATGATGTCTGGGCTGACAGGCGGTGCGGGTGGCGAATTCGGATTAGATAGTGGTTTTGGTGAGGGACTGCAAGGTAAAGGGAGTTTCTCGGGGCGACTACAAAAGGGACTTTCCAACGTACGGACACCCGGTCAGTTGATACAATTTTTAGGGCAACAGCGTGAGTTACAGTCGGAAACAATGGAGCAGCTTGGTCCATTTGGTGCGCAGCTTAGCCAGGCCCGCCTTATTGAAGATATGGCCAAACAAATGGGTGGTGCGAATCAGCGCGAGAGTGTTCTGATGGCTGCGTCGATGATAACTGGGAGTCCAGAAAAAGGCCTGGAACTCGTGCGGACATTAGGAAGCAGCCAGTTTAGAGACCGCGCAGGAAATTTTATAGACGAAGAACGGAAGCGTGTGCGCGCAACAGGTGCGCAAGAAGCTGCGCAACAGCGCGGGGCAGACAAAGACGCCAGGAAGCAGCGAAAGCGTCGTGCATCTCTTGGTAGAGGTATAATGGGATGGATGGGTGAGGCTGTCGGGTATCTCGACGAAGAGCCGGAGGGTGCTGGAACTATCGGCGAGCTCAATGAAGTAATGCAGGACGAGCAGGAAGAACAAGACCGTCTTGCGGACGAAGCCTTCGAAGAAAATACCGGACTTAAACGAACCACCAAACGCGCTGGGGCGTCTCTCATCGCACGCCCTGTTGAACGCGAGCGGAAACGCGCCGAGAAAATGATGGCAGCCGGATGGAAAGTATCTGGCCTGAGTCGTTCGGGAAAAGAGCTCGGTGGTGTCGGCGTGTCATTTGATTACGACGAAAAGACTAAAACGATAAAAGTAAAAGAAGGACAGCCGCGGGCTAAAACAGCGTGGGGCGTCAGTGAGTCCGGCGAGATAGAGATGGTACAAGTCGAGGCAGGCCTGCTGTCAGCTGAGAAAACCGCAGCGGATTCATTTTTAGGCGATGAAGCGCTGTCTGCGGGTTTCTTTTCTTCAGGGGTATTCGCCAATTCCAAAGAAACCGCGCTACAGCGAAAAGGTGCACTGGTCAAGCTGCGGCGGTCTGGTAAGCGTATCCAGGAGAACTCTAAGATAAAAGAGAAAGAGTGGCGTAAAGGCCTCAAGAGTATGGTGGACAAGCTCGGTGCCGGTTCGACGGCGATGATGGAGAGAGCAGCTATCGATTACGCGCATTCTCTAGATGCTACCGGCGATGGCGTAGATACAGACGTCATGTTTGATAAAATGATACGGGCTTTCGCAAAAGAGAGGAACATTTCGTATGGTGAAGCGAGTGTCCTTTTGAAGAAGGACCGTGACAAGATAGAACGTTGGGGTGTCAAATTCATAGAAGACAGCGGAGACGAAGCTGCGGTGAGCGCACTCAGACGTACGAAAAACGCTGTAGCGTTAGACTATACAAAGATGGATTCAGAGGCTCTGGAGAAATTTAGAGAGGGTGCAGATGAAGACATGTTCACGGCTATGCGCGAGCTTGGTTTCGCGGATGCTGACGCCGATCCAGGTGACGCTTCAAGTGCGCAAAATGCGGCGTTCGATACGTTTCGCGGGCTGAGCCCTGAAGATCAGGGTTTGGCCATGGGTATTTTGGCTAAAGAGGGTGGCACAGCGGACGGGAAAACGTCGGAAGAGCTGATGCGCCTGAAAGCGGATAACCCTGAAAGATACAAACGTGTTCAGGAGGCCGCACGGAAGATGCAGGGTGGCTTGGACGCAGACGCACGTGAGCAGCTGGCACAAAAAGCAGGTGACGTGACCGGCCTTTATGGTGGGACCGAGGGCCTAACAGAGGAGCTGACAAAAGGCGCGGGAACAGGAAAAGGCCGACTTGGCGGGATGCAGGCGTCTGGCAGGGTGACGGCGATAGAGGGAGCTCTCAAAAAGCTCCGCGATGGCGATGACTTTGCAGAACGCAGCGGCGAGGGCGCCGGGGCGGGAACTGAGGCGTCACGCGCCAAAGACGCAGCTCTTGCAAAACAGCGGGGACAACTCGAGTCGCTTCCTGAAATATTTGGGGAACTCCCGGGTGCAGTGAAAGAACTGAAGGAAGCTGCGGTAACGATGAAGGAAGCGTTTGATAAAAACGTACAGAAGGACACGCCGAATCCGTGGTTTCCCTGGGGTTACCCCGGGCAGAGTTAGAGAGTAGGTAGTGCATGACATCAAGAACTAAATTCGTACCGGCCAACGCCGTCAATATTGTGGTGGAGGTGAATCAGACAATCGTGACGAACACACGGAAGCAGGTTCCCTCACGTATTACGCTGCCAGGTCTATACGACCGCGCATTTATGATGGTCACGGAAAATGGTATCATGCCGGTGACGGACGTACTTGAAGACGTGGAGGCAATTGAATGAGTCTGCGTGGTCGTGTTGATGACCCTCTGGGCGGGAATAGTCTTAGTGGCAGTGTAGTATTACCTGCTACGACTACTGCGCAAGGCGAGATACAGCTTATAAAGCAAGGAAACGTCCGCGGTGTCTACGCGCTTAATCCAGCGACAACCCCGAAGTACCATACGGGGAGGTCGGCCGCCGGAGCGCAAGACGTGTCGCTGGAGAAGATGGCGCGGATGTTCATCCCCTTCCCCGCGCAGCCAACTTCGCTGAAACAGAAATTCCTCGCGTCACTCAACGGACCCGCCGAGCGATTCGCAAAAGCAATGCTGACCACAGGCAATAAACAAGCTGGTGGTGGGCTGGGTTACATTGATTTTTTCATGACGCAGGCAAATGAGACGATGGCTGAAAGTGTGCAGATAGCTCAAGTCGCCAGTGACAATTACGTGTCGTATTTCTTTGGGCGTCAGCCACCTGTGTTTCGCTACGACGGCGTTCTGTTGAACAGCGTGCAGGACGACTGGCGCACCGCAATGTGGATTGTTTATAATCATATTATTCGCGGGACACAATTAGCGCGGCGCAAAGTTGCTATCACGCTCGCGTATGACACGGTGGCTGTCACTGGTGCTGTTCTCAACATGACAGAGATACTTCGCGCAGAGAACGAAATAGCTGTTCCGTTTTCATTTAGCCTGCTGGTCAAACGACTCGACATCATTTCGTCGCCGAAGTACGGCCCCACTCCAGCGCAAGAGTTCCCTTACAGTCTGACGCCGGATTCGTTTGCGTCGACTGTTATTGCGCCCGCGCAAGTGAATCGTCGTGCTGTAGCGGAGCCGTCCCTTAAGACACAAGAGCGGCAAGGTGCCAGCGAAAGCGCGGGAGATACGGAGACGGATGACCTATATAACTCGGTGTCGCCGGAACAGCGTGCAGAAGCAAACACCCTCAACATTTTCGATGGAATTTTTGGAAATGCGACGTCTATCAAAATAAGTAGAATCGCCGCGGACTTGAACGGTCCAGCTTCGTAAGGAGACGCTGAACATGACAGTAAAATATAAGACGGTCACCCTGGCGCACAGCAATCCGTCGTTCCTGAACGAGGAACTTCGAGATTTTTTGGTGAACGATTGTGGCTGGACAGACGATACCCCTAGTGGGCAGGACGACGACTTCAATTTCGGTCTCGGTTTTTTTCTGTCGTCTAACGGTGAAGACGGAAACACGAAAATCCACATGCATCTGTGGGGGAACGAAAATTACAATGTATACGCGCCGCCTAAGATGTCGTACCTGTCGGCAGGCATCACGACCACAGGGCAGATGTCGTGCGACGTGTTAGACGGTAGTCTTTTCCCAGCTAGCGGGCCATTCTGGATTCGTGTGAATGACGAGTTGATACTGTGTTCGAGCACGTCGGTGAACACGATTAGCTTTTCCCAGCGCGGCGCAGGAGGAACGGTTGCAGCGACGCATACCGCCAATGACTGTGTCGGGTATACCGCGGACGGGGCTACAGGTTTTTTCTCCGATATCGAAATGTACATGCATCAGGATGTGTCGAGCAGTGGTGGCATCATCGCTTCCAGCGCACCAGCCACACACGGACGTGACAGTGTCTCTGCTGTGCCGGGTCTCGTGGGATACGGCGCACGTCGCTTCCAGTACCAGTCGTTCTTGCGGATAACGTCTGGATCAGAGTCGGGCAAAATGCGGCCTATCACGGGCTACACTGATACGGGTGATTTTGACTACAGGCCTTTTTTATCTGCGCCAGGCGCCAACGATTCTGAAGTCGTGACCGCAGGGTTCAACCCTTGTTGTTCACGAAGGATGTGCGATTCGTCATTTTCATCAAGTGACATGTTATGGGGGACCGTCCCTCGAGACGCGCTTGGTAACGCGACCACATATTTTTTCTACGGTAGCAAAGACGGAGTGACTATTGTTTGCAAATACAGCGGTAGTTACAGAACGGTATATTTTGGAAACGTTGTACCGTTTGCGTCGAAACTTACTACGACGATTACGGCGGGTGTGTCAGCGGGTGCTACGTCTATCGCGGTTGCTAATCGGCACCTGTTTGTCGTAGGTGAAAAGTATCGCATGCTATCGACTGACACGGATGACTGGGTAGACAATGAAGACCGGAGTACCGAGTCCCCTGCTGGAAGTTGGCCGGATCTTGACCCCGAGGAAATACCTACAGAAGAATTGGTAGTGGATACGATTACGCCGGGGGCCGGTGATGCAGGTACTATCGGATTCACGTCGGCGCTGGTATACGGGTATCGGACTGGCGCGGAAGTTGGCGAAGACCCCAGGCCAGCTTTGAAAACTTGTCGTCTAAATACGGTGTTCTACGACATAGTGTCGGGAGGTGCGGCTGCATTGGTACTGTACCTCAATACTAAAAAAGAAAATCTCGCCATCGACGCGAGCCACCGACAGATGATACGCGCGTTTCACAACACCACCAGATGGACGCCATACGCGGCACAATTTACCAACGTGTTATACAATGTTGGGCAAAATGTTAGCGGACTAGGCGTTGCTTCCGCTCTCGCGAATAGCGCGCAGGCACCTAGTTACGTGACACACCGGTATGTCGGGGGTCTACTTTCGGTGTTCACTGCTTACAATGCAACGCAGTCGAACCGCGGGCGTTGGCAGTGCGTCAAAGGCACTATCCCCAATATATGGTGGTTCGACGGGTCGTTTGCGTCGCCTCCTTATGGCGGCGTTGAGGAAGATACCGTGAAAGCGTGGTGGGGGTCGCAGTTTGAAACTTTCCGGTTATTCAGTAGCGGCGGAACTCGGTGGTTCGCTAGTGGGCCGGAGATTACCTGATGGCCCTCATTGGTACAGTGAATTTGTTGCGTCCAGAAGACCGGCAGTTATTGCAGTTCGGGGCGTATACGCGTGAAGCGCGTGTTAGCCGATTTCTCGGGTTCTTCATGTTTTTCCGGCTGAGACCGCGTTCGTAGGGACACACTATGACTGAGATTGGTGTAGTTGATCTTCTGAACGCCGAGGGGTCTGACATACCAGACGACCCGCGTGTGTCCGCGGCAGCGGCAACTGCGGACGATAAAGTTCGGGTAATGTACGACCAAGCGGTTCGCGCGACGACACCGGGAAACGCCGATGACGCGCTCAACCCTGCGAATTATTTGTTCACAACGGGTGCGGGTGTTGCACGCGTCCCCGTCAGTGTTTCACTGGTACAGGGGATGCCTACCATCGTAGAGATAACTCTTGACGGCGAGATGACGGATAGCGTTACGTACAACGTAGCGGTTTCGAATGTGGTGAGCATCTACAATGCTCCGCTGAATACGCAACACGACGACGCAGACTTCACAGGGCAAGGGACTTATCCTGAAATAGACACGGCAATTGCTTCTGGTTCGACAGTAGTCGAAATAACGTTCAGTGAAGAAATGCTCAATAACGCCGCGCTGACAGTACCGTCGAACTACATTTTCGCGGGGGCCACCACACTCACGCCTACCAGTGTGGTACGGCTGTCTGGCACGCAGGTACGCGTGGCTGTCAACGAAATGCTCAATAGCGGCGCGTATACAGTACGTGCGCAGAACATATACGACCTTTCACAAAATCTCATTACAGCCGTCGCGGAACCTTTTACAGGTGTGGGTGTAGGACCGTACATCGCGTTTGCAGTGCCCACCGCAGCGGACGCGGTACGCGTTACTTTTTCTGAGACGGTCGATCCGACTGACGCAGCCGACCCGGCCAACTACCAAGTTTACAGAAAAGGTGCACCTGCGATACAACTTCCAGTAGTGTCGGCAACGCAGCACACGCCACAAACTTATAATTTGGTACTCAGCGTGGATCAAACATCTGGCATAGAGTACACGCTTCGTACGGACGACATCCGCGACTTGGTAGGAAACATACAAGACCCCAACCCAGATACAGAAGACTTCGTGGGCATTGGTGTGTCGCCTCCTGAAATAATTATTTCACCGGACGAAGCGGCTGCGAACGTGTCTATACGTAGATACGTGCGTGTCACATGCGCGGATGCCACGGCAGGTTTTACAGGAGTCAACCTCTCTAGTGTTTGGATACGTGTCGACTATACCGACGAGAACGGTGTCGCGCACAGTAGTTACGCTGTACAGGGCGGCGCGGTGCAACCAGCTTATGAGGGCTATACGCGCGGGGACGCAGCGACCACCGCAGGCATCACTTTCTTTTTTCGGCCAAAAGGAAAAGTGTGGGTATCACAACAGCGGTACAACATCATTGCGTTTGCGGCGGACAACGAAGCGTCGAGTAATTTAGTTACGAGTTTCTTCGACACCGCCGTTCCTGACTGCTTCGAGGATGAGGCGTCGCCACAGTCCACGCGGCTGGAGCAGTTGCTACTATCACGTCTGGGCTTGTACAACGTCGACCGTTTGCGCGAAGCGCTGTTGCGCGAATGTACAGTGTCTCCTGTGCGCCATGTTCAGGCGCGTACATTGTTGTGGCTTGTGACGCTCACTGACCTTGAAGGAACGCTGGCCGGTCTTGTGGATTTCAGTATCGTTGGAGAAGACGTGAAATTATGCGACCGTAATCGAGTAAGCAATATATACGCTAAATTGGTTCGATTGATGCCTGCTGCCGTGAGAGCCATTGAAGAAATTCCGAACATTCGACCTGAAGCAAAATTGATGCTGCGTGACCGTCTCGACAACAATTCTATGGTTTACGTGGTAAACGCCATGGCCACCATCGTGGTCTCCGCTATTGTCTTCGGAGAATTCTGATGGTCGAATTTACAAAAGCACGTTCGCATGAAGCTTCCTACGTCGTTTACATGAACGGTGTTGAAGTTCCCACTAAGTCGGTAGACGTCAACATGGGTGCTTGGGTGATTCCAACGGCACAGGTGAACATGGCGCCGGATGTGCAGCTGCAACGGTTGGGCGCTGAGGACCGCGTAAAAGTAGAGATATTCTATCTCGATGACATCTACTCTGAACTTCGTGGAAGACCTCCTGAGTTTTGTCTGATGTTCGAGGGAGACATCGTTGGCTGGAATTATGTGAACACACCTAGCGGCCGCGTGATGTCTTTTATGTGCGAGAATCAATTGCGCATAATGAAAGACCTGTTTCCCTATTTCATCACCGGCTTGGACACACTGGCAGCGAAAGTGTTCTCCGATACGACAGTGGGGCAGGTGTCGTCGACACACTACGCACCAGCGCTTTTTGTGTCGTTGCTGCACAAGGGTCTTGCTCCGGGAAATGAACTTATACGTCGTCCATTTGATTTCGTGGAGAATTTTCTGCGCGCAATAGCGGACCCCAAGTCGCACGAGGAGCTTGGCTCTGTTGCGGCGCCCAACTTTTTTGGGCGTCAGATGCGGCAGTTGAATTTCCTGAATCGGTTTGTGCCTTCGCCGATACTGGAAACCGAAGTTATGAAACTTGATGTAGACGACGGCGGTATCTTCCCTATCCTCGCCGCACTGAAAAAAGACGCTGTCGTCGATGCTATTCTCAACAAGACCATGAGCCTCGGAAACAACACAAGTTCGTGGGACATGATACGGCAGCTATTTACGCTCATGTACTACGAGGTACTGCCGCTCACAACAGCACCGCTTTCACAGGTAGACGCTACGATGTCGTCGAATCGTGGAGTCATTCTTGGGGAACCCAAATGGAAACGAGATACTGCACGAGAAGCGCTGTCCCCCAAGTCAGCGGTAGGAAGTATATTGAGCGGCGTCCCTGGTGCAGCGAAAGGCATGCGGTTCCGTAAAGCTGCCGACCCCACGAAACCGAATCGTTTGTTGAATTAC